>DASWXL010000089.1:0-13390 GCA_036405495.1 Sphingobacteriaceae bacterium
TACCCCATGTTCGTCGCCCCATTGCTGGCCTTCCTGTTTCGTTCCGTTGGCCAGTGTAACTACACGGTTATAGCTTAAACCGCGGATCACCGGCTTTGATACAGCAGCACCGGTTGTGACCTGCGAAACACCCGGAACCCGTGAAATTGCATCTATAAGGTTGGTAGCCGGCCTGTCCACCAGTTCCGCTTTACCCACCGCCGTAACGTTCGTGCTGTTCTTGCGTTCGTCCGTACTGAATGCGGATCCGGTGATCACCACCTCTTTGGCCTCCAGTGTACTGGGATGGAGACTGAATTCAAGGTCGCCGACAGAACTAAAATCTATTGTTTGGGTAATGGTACGATAACCGATAAACCGGACCTCTGCAAGAAACCGGCCCCGATCGGGTACATTCTTAAAAGTGAACTCTCCGTCGCCATTTGTTACGGTCGACAAGCGCAGGTCCGGAATGGAAACAACAGCGCCCGGAAGTGACTGCCTGGTCTCGGCATCAATAACACGACCGGATATAACAGCCATATCGGCAAATAACGAAAAAGGTATAAATAGAAATCCAAAAAGGATCATTAAGTGTTTTGACTTCATATTAAAAAAGATTATAAACGAAAACGCCTTCCGTTGGAAGAGATATGAAAAAAAGAAATTCTCACCTTGAAGGCGGCCCGCGCAGGGGAGAAAAGATCAGTTCGATGACGAATACGCCGAACTCATTGTTCGTTGCAATCTCCGGAACCGGTGGCATCCAGGTAATTTCTTCCTGGGTATTATCTGTGAAGGCTTTGTCGTAATGAACCGAACATACCCAGCAGAAATTGTTTCCTTTGGATGTTACGTGCAGCTGATGCTGACAGCTGCTTTCCGTATCGAGGGACAGACAAACGGGAGCGGAAGCATGGCTGTGAAAAAAATCAAGCGGCAGGATCGTTACTGAAAAGATCAGCAACAACAGCGAAGTAACGCCAATGCCAAAGTTTTTTCTGATTTTCTTCATCGCAGAAAGCGCAAACTTAACGAAAACAATAAAATCTCTCTAATTTCTTACTTTTGAAAGTGTAACAAAACCAATACCCAATGGAAACCTACCAGGATACCTTAAATCTTTCCCGGAGAAATACCCCCACCGGTGATCAGCTGAGCTGTAAAGGTTGGATACAGGAAGCAGCGCTGCGCATGCTTCTGAACAACCTTGATCCTGAGGTCGCGGAGCGGCCGGAGGACCTGATAGTGTACGGTGGCCGCGGGAAGGCAGCGAGAAGCCGTGAAGCGCTTGACCTCATCATCAAGGCACTGAAGGATCTGGAGGATGATGAAACATTATTGATCCAATCCGGAAAACCGGTTGGTATTCTTCCCACACATCAGGATGCCCCAAGGGTACTGATCTCTAATTCACAACTTGTACCTAAATGGGCTACCCAGTCGCATTTTGATGGGCTTGAAGACCGAGGCTTGATGATGTATGGTCAGATGACAGCGGGCTCATGGATCTATATTGGCTCACAGGGCATAGTTCAGGGTACATATGAAACCTTCGGTGAGCTTGCCCGGCAGCACTTCAACGGAACGTTGAAGGGAACCCTCTCGCTAACCGCGGGTTTAGGCGGAATGGGCGGAGCCCAGCCACTGGCCATTACGATGAACGAGGGTGTATGTCTTGCAGCAGAAGTCGAAGAATGGCGGATCCGGAAGAGGCTTGATACCCGCTATATCGATGAGATCGAATTTGATATTGACCGGGCGATCGACCGGGCCCTTGAATATAAACAGCAGGGAAAAGCTGTATCTATCGGTGTGGTTTGTAATGCTGTTGAACTGCTTCAGCGACTGATCGACCGAAATATCACACCTGATACACTGACTGACCAAACTTCGGCCCACGATCCTCTAATCGGATATTTTCCGGAAGACCTTACACCCGAACAAGCAAAAGTTCTGCGTGAAAACAATCCGGAAGATTATGTTAAGCGATCATACAAAACGATGGCAAAGCACGTAGAGCAAATGCTGGAACTGCAAAAGCGTGGAGCCGTGACATTCGACTACGGCAACAATCTGCGGGGAAGGGCAGCCGAAGCCGGTGTTAAGAACGCGTTCGACTTCCCTGGATTTGTACCTGCCTACATCCGGCCGCTGTTTTGTGAAGGCAAAGGTCCGTTCAGATGGGCTGCGCTAAGCGGCGATCCGCAGGATATTTACGAGACAGATAAGGCAATACTCGAATTATTCCCGGAAAATGACGGATTGCGCAGGTGGATCACGATGGCGCAGGAGCGGATCGCTTTCCAGGGATTACCGGCGAGGATCTGCTGGTTGGGACAGGGTGACCGTGAGAAGGCCGGATTAGCTTTCAACAAACTGGTTGCCGAAGGAAAAGTAAAGGCGCCGATAGTAATAGGAAGAGATCATTTGGACACGGGGTCGGTCGCATCACCCAACAGGGAGACCGAAGCCATGAAAGATGGCTCGGACGCCGTTGCAGACTGGCCGGTCTTAAATGCCCTGATCAACACGGCAGGCGGCGCAAGCTGGGTTTCGCTCCATCATGGCGGTGGTGTCGGCATCGGCTATTCCATCCATGCCGGAATGGTTATAGTGGCAGACGGCACTAAAGATGCTGAAAGAAGACTTAAACGGGTTCTGCATAACGATCCGGCGATGGGCGTTATCCGTCATGCCGACGCGGGATACGATCTTGCACAGGATACGGCGAGAAAACATCGTTTGGATCTGAAACAAAGGTTGACATAACAAAAGCAAAAAGGGCCCGGTAGCCGGGCCCATTTGCTTCATCCTGTCATGCAATCTAATTAACGCCTGACATCTCGTTTCCGGAGGGAGTTGACGCCAGGTCGATCATTAACGAGAGCTCGTCAACTGTCTTTTCCGAACTGCCGCTAAACCCTACCGATTTGAACCGTATCATACCGTTTTTGTCCAAAACAAATTTCGTTGGTATACCTTCCACATTGAAGCCACTCACCACAACGTGCTTGCTGTCCTTTTCTTCATCCATCAGAACATGGAAGGTGTAATTGTTTTTCTTAATAAAGTCTTTCACGGTTTCGAGCCGCTTTTCGCCGGTTTCCCACGTATCAATAAACAAGAACTTCACGTTGGGATCATCCTTATATTTATTAACAGCCATCTGCATACCCGGGAAAGACGCAATGCACGGCCCGCACCATGTTGCCCAGAAATCCACGATCACAACTTTGCCCTTCAGGCTTGCCAGGGAAACTTCCTTGCCGTCAAAATCTTTTAAAGCAAACGCAGGA
This sequence comes from Sphingobacteriaceae bacterium, assembly GCA_036405495.1. Taxonomy (GTDB): domain Bacteria; phylum Bacteroidota; class Bacteroidia; order Sphingobacteriales; family Sphingobacteriaceae; genus DASWTL01. Next base: position 3,279 of record DASWXL010000089.1, read on the forward strand.
GCTTTTTCATTCAGCATTTCTGCCCGCAATTCGGCTTTTCTTTTCTCACGGGCCACATTTTCCAATCCCGTCAGGTATGCGGCGAAGCCGGCATCGCCGTTATTGCCGGCAATATAAAGCTCCTTAAGTGCTTCCTTCATTTTAGCAGTACTGCGGCCTCCCCTGATGAAGTCCTCTATCTTGCTTTTTGCCTCCGCTTCTTTACCGTTGGCGACCAGAAGTTCAGCATATCTTTCCGCTATTTCGGCACTGCCTTCCTTGTTACGGCTAACTGCCTGCTCCTGATATTTCAGCGCCTCTTCCTTTTTGCCCTGCTTGAACAGTATAGCTGCATAGGTATCAGCATACGAGGAATAACTATAATCAATAGCCCGCTGCTTCTCTTTGGAAGTGTAGGTCGCAAAGTAAGCCGGGGGATTATTAATCTGGTCAGATACCAGGTCCAGCGACTCTTTTGAAATACCGGCCGCGAATTCGAGGCGTTCACCTTTTTCGGCCAGCTTCCAGGCTATACTGTTGTATAAACTCGGAAGCCGCGCTTTATCTTTAATAAGGGCCGTATACTTCTTAAAATTGACATGATCACCGCTATCGGCATATTCAGTTGCGATACTGGCCACCATCTGATCGGCTCTGGAAAGATCGCCACCAAATTCCTTAACCAGGTCATGATATAACGCTACTTTCTTTTCAAGACCTTTTTGAGCGAAAAATAAGTTCTCTCTCGCACTCCTTGCAAACTGCCCTTTAGGAAATCTTGTCTTCAAAACCATAGACAATGAATCGTACAGCTTTCTCTCACGAGCGAATGCATAAGCATATGACACAAGAACATCTTCTGCTATACCGTCTTCACGGAATACTGAGAGTATCTCGGCTTTCACTTTTGCCTTCTTTTCCTTCTGGGTTTCCGGTAGCAATTCATAATGGGTGCCTAAACGGTCCTTCCGGCCTTCCGGGTGGTTGATGAAGTAACTTTCTAAGGCCGCCAGGGCTTTTTCAGGAGCTGCCTTCATGCCAAAGAGATAATTACCTAAACCGCGGTACAGCGTACTTTCCACAGTATACGCCCGTTCTACACGTTTACCGTCCTGATAGAGAGGATAAGCGAATCCCTTTCCGTAATTATCATCCGATATTTTATCGGCCGATATCTTAATGCCAAAATACACCACCGTATCCGGAAGGGTAAGCTGGCCCGTCCACTTTCCGTCCGTCTTCCGCCAGGCGATCTCCGATACTGTGTAACTGGTTTTGGGATTGAAAAGATACGCCACAGCCGCTACATCTTCTGCATTCGCCAGTTTTGCGGATGGCTCATACATGACCTTAATTGTCTGTCCTGGCTGCGGAAATTCTTCCGAAAGCGTGAGTTTGCCTGCGGTCTCCTGCGCGAAGCTCGTATACCAAACAAGCGTCAGCGCGAGCAATAGTACGTTTTTTAGTTTCATACTGGGGAAATTTGATTTACCTCAAGTTAACGATTTCACCTGAACATCTCAATACCATTGAGTTAACGGTTAATCACAACCGATGAACGGTCAAATACCGGCTATTTTGCCAGCAGCTCCATTTGAGTGAGTATCTCTTCTTCTGAAACAGGAAATGGGGTGCCGCCACGAACTGCCTGATAAACGTCATCAAAAATGTCCATATACCGGCCTTTCACAGAAGCGACAAGCGATGTCTGCTTGTTACCCTGCAGATTCATAACCGTTAAACGGCCTTCTTTTCCCGGGGCTTCGATCCCAAAGTCCTCATCATCAGGCAGCATCCCGGCCATCAGCTGTTCTTCCTGCGTATCGCAAAACTCCTTGATGTAAGAACCGCCGGTTCCATGAACAACGATCCCCGGCAACGGATCAGCAACCAGCATACTGGCGGTAATGAAGACGTTTACCTGATTGCCGAAGATCAGATGGATGGTTCCGTAATCATCCACCTGCGAATTTTCGCGGTAGCTCCATAGTGTCTTATGAGCAGATACGGGCCTTCCGAAAAGACTTATCGCCTGGTCGATGAGATGCGCACCAAGATCATAAAAGATGCCGCTACCAGGCACCGGGGTTTCTTTGAACGCCTTCGGACCGATAAAATTCCGAAAACGGTCGAACCGAAAATGGACCTCGATGATCCGGCCCAGTTTACCACTTTCCAGCACCTGTTTCAGGGATAGGAAGTCGCTGGAATAGCGGCGGTTCTGATACACAAAAACGTGCTTACCAGTTTTCTTTGCCAGCGCGAAGACGTCTTTTGCTTCAGCTACGGATGTTGCAAACGGTTTGTCAACCAACACATGCTTGCCCGCTTTCAACGCCTCTCTGGCGTACTGCGCATGGGTATGGTTGGGGGTGTTGACCACCACCAGCTCGATGTCCGGAGCATTGATCAGGGCATCCGGAGTATCATAGCTTGTGATGTCCGGATAGTGGCTCATAGCGAGCTTCTTCGTCCGTTCAGTAACTGCCTTCAGGACAAACCCTTCGTGCTGGGAGAGGAACGGCGCATGGAAGATCTTACCGGACATACCATAGGCCAGGAGACCGGTTACAATGGGTTGCTGCATTAACAAATATAACGATCGCTACAAAGGAATGACAGTGAAGGCGGCTACAAAAGCTATCTTTGCACAACATGACACCCGCAGAAGTAAATAAAAAGTGGACCGAACTTCAGGATCGGATCGCACTAGATTTTGATACAGAGAAACCAGACATTAAAGTAATACTCTTCCTTATCGGCGTACAGGAACTGGGCAAGGGGCCTAAAAAGTTCAGTAAACGACAGAAGGAAGAACTCATGCATATTGCTAATTGCCGCTTATTCAGCGAATTGGGATTCTACGAACTGGAGGGGCTGGACCAGGACGGCTGGCCGCACTGGAAGCTGGTAAAGCCGATCCCAAACTATACATTACTGGAGCAGGAAATGCTGATAAAATCCCTCATTATCTCCTATTTTGAGGAATCATATGGAAACAATTAAGTGTCCATAAAATCGTTTATTTTCGGGTCAGCAAATATAATTTTAATGAAAAAGCTATTTACTATTCTGGCGATCCTTATCGCCACAACCGCGTTTGCGGCAAAGCCAACGCATCAATACGTTCGCATAAAAACCGACAAGGGAGAATGTATCGTTATGCTGTACAATCAAACGCCTCAGCATCGCGACAACTTTTTAAAGCTGGCAAAAGAAGGGTTCTACAACGGAACGCTGTTTCACCGGGTGATCAACGCTTTTATGATCCAGGGCGGTGATCCTGATTCCAAAACTGCCAAACCAGGCCAGTCTCTCGGTTCGGGTGATCTTGGATACCGGGTACCGGCTGAGTTTCGCGATAGTTTATTCCACAAAAAAGGCGTGCTTGCTGCAGCCCGCGATAACAATCCTGAGAAAGCATCAAGCGCCAGTCAGTTCTACCTTGTTCAGGGTAAGGTCTTTACCGATGAGCAGCTCAATATGATAGAAACCCAGCGGTTACAGGGACGCAAGATCCCTTTATGGCAGCGTGACGTGTATAAAACGCTGGGCGGCACCCCGCATCTTGATCAAAATTATACGGCGTATGGCGAAGTTGTTCAGGGCATTGAAATGATCGATCAGGTAGCCGCGGTGAAAACCGGTCAGGGCGATCGTCCGGTAGAGGATGTGAAAATGGAGGTGACCGTTCTAAAAAAGAAAGAAGCAAGAAAGCTTGAGAAGAAGCTTCAGTTAGCTAACAGACCATGAAGATCATCACCTATAATGTAAATGGTATCCGCTCTGCCTTTAGAAAGAACTGGTTATCCTGGCTTCAGGCGACCAATGCAGACGTGGTTTGTTTACAGGAAATAAAATGCACTCCTGATCAGCTTACCGACCTGATGCTCGTCGAACATCTGGGCTACGAGCACTATTGGTACCCGGCTGAGAAGAAAGGCTACAGCGGAACGGCGATCTTTACCCGTCACACACCTAAGCATGTCGAATACGGGTGTGGAATTGAAGAATATGATCGTGAGGGCCGCGTATTGCGCGTCGACTTCGACGACGTCTCCGTTATGAGCACCTATTTCCCTTCCGGGTCGAGCGGCGATCTTCGACAGGAATTCAAGTTCCGCTTTTTGGATGATTTTCAGCAGTATATTGACAAGCTCAAGTGGTACCACCCCAAACTGGTGATCTCCGGAGATTACAACATCTGTCACAGACCTATAGATATTCATAATCCGAAATCCAATGCCCGGTCGTCTGGCTTTTTGCCTGAAGAGCGCGTATGGATGGAGAACTTTGTCAACAGCGGCTTCATCGACAGCTTCCGGCATTTTAACCAGGACCCGCATCACTATACGTGGTGGAGCAACAGGCCTGGCGTTCGCGACAGGAATCTGGGATGGCGGATCGACTACCACATGGTAACGGAAGACCTTAAAAACAACCTAAAGCGATCAGCGATCCTTCCAGAGGCAAAGCATTCCGACCATTGTCCGGTCCTTTTAGAACTGCAGTTTCCAAACTAACGGCAACTACAAATAGCCAGAAAGCAATCCACCGGGATTGCTTTTTTATTTTTTGGTGTATCTTCGGCTATGTCCTCTCTCTTAATAACCGATATCAAAGGCCTGGCCGGAACCCATCCTGCAGAAACAGCTCTCCTCAGAGGCGACCAGATGGCTACGCTTCCGGTGCTCCGGAACAGCTGGCTTCTGATCGAAGATGGCAGGATCAAAGACTTCGGGCAAATGGGAAATACCTGTCCGGAGATGCCGGCAGCAGCAACTATCTCTGCAAGGGATAAGTATGTGATCCCTTCGTGGTGCGATTCTCATACCCATCTGGTGTTTGCGGCAAGTCGGGAAGAGGAATTCGTCATGAAGATCAGCGGGAAAAGCTATGAGGAGATTGCAGCTGCCGGAGGAGGAATTTTAAACTCGGCAAAAAAGGTACAGCAGGCTAGGGAAGAATACCTGTTCGAAAGCGCGAGCAGACGCCTGGACGAAGTGATCAGACTGGGAACCGGAGCCATCGAAATAAAGAGCGGCTATGGGCTGACGGAAGAAGCCGAATTAAAGATGCTTCGGGTGATCCGCCGCATTAAAGAAACATCACCCATACCGGTGAAAGCGACCTTTTTAGGCGCTCATGCATATCCTGCGGAATATCGCACCGATCATGAACGCTATCTTGATATTTTGATCGACCGCCTTATTCCGAAAGTCGCTGATGAAGACCTTGCGGAGTACATCGACGTATTTTGTGAAAACGGCTTTTTCAGCGTAGACGAATCAAACCGCATCCTTGAGGCCGCAGCCAGGTATGGCCTGAAGCCAAAGATCCATGTCAACCAGTTATCTGTCTCAGGAGGAGTGCAACTTGGGGTGAAGCATCATGCCGTTTCGGTCGATCACCTTGAAATGATGGATGAAGCGGCGGTAAGATCATTAAACGGCGTGGATACCATCGCCACGCTCCTGCCTTCCTGCTCACTGTTCCTTGGGATACCGTTTGCAGACGCCAGGAGCCTGATCCGGGCAAATGCGGCGGTAGCTTTGGCTTCAGATTTCAACCCCGGTTCAACACCTTCAGGAAACATGAATTTAGTAGTCGCCCTGGCCTGCATGAGGCAGAAAATGCTACCGGAGGAGGCCATAAACGCCGCAACGCTAAACGGAGCCGCCGCTATGGAATTAGGCGATCATTATGGAAGTATAGGCAAAGGCAAAGTGGCAAACCTGATCGTCACCAAAGAAATCCCGTCGCTGGCTTACCTGCCCTATGCTTTTGGGTCGGATCTGATCGACAAAGTAATTGTAAACGGAAACATCTACTGATGGCACACCTGGCAACCTACACCCGCGATGATATCAATGCACTGACCCGGGTCAGAAGCGGCGAAACAAAGCTGGGAGAAAAGATTGAAACAATAACTCAGGAAGAGCTAAGCTCTACCCCGGCAAAGTTCATCCTCCTGGGGATCTGCGAAGACATCGGAGTGCGGGCAAACCTCGGAATTGGCGGAACTCAAACGGCATGGAAGGCGGCACTGGCATCAATATTAAATGTACAGTATACCGGCAAAATTCCTTCGCAACAAATAGCCGTTCTCGGTGCGCTAGAGTTCAGGGAAGAACTGGTGCGGGCCGACAGGCTGGAGCCGTCCGTTGAAAATGACCTGGCGGCCTTGCGTGTGCTGGTGTCAGAGATCGATAGCGTAGTTACCGATACCTTAAAAACCATCTTTGCCGCCGGCAAGGTCCCTGTTGTCGTCGGCGGAGGACATAATAACAGTTACCCCATCATAAAGGCATTCTCTGAAGCGTATGATCTGCCGGTTAACACGATAAATCTGGACGCACATGCCGACTTCAGGGCCCGGGAGGGCCGCCACAGCGGAAATGGATTCAGTTACGCATTCCACAATGGCTTTTTGAGAAAATACAGTGTTATCGGGCTGCATGAGAATTACAACTCCCAAAGCATGATCAAGGAGATGGCCGCCTATCCCGACAGGATATCCTATTGCTTCTTCGAGGACCTTCTGAAGGAAGACACCAGTTACGACAAGGCGTTTGCCGAAGCCCTGAACTTCACCAATGGGCTCAGCGGTCTGGAGATCGATCTGGATTGTATCGCAGGCGTACTGTCGAGCGCTTTCACGCCATCGGGATTTTCCGCAACGCAGATTCGTGAGCTGATCTATCAGACAAAACCCTATAAGATGCAGTATCTGCACATCACGGAAGGCACAACAAAACTGGCCGATGGGCGCCAGGACGACTCAACCGGAAAGCTGATCTCTTACCTGGTGATGGATTTTATTAAGGCGCAGTCCTGAAATCCCAGATCTTCTGCGGCGTTACGCATGCCGAAAGCGGGTTGTCAAACTCATTAAGGTCAGTAATTTCCTGTACCGGTTCAAAGAAAGATAAGCCGAGCTTTACAATATCCTGCCGGCATCCGGAAAGAAAGCGATCATAAAATCCCTTCCCATAACCCACGCGATTTCCATATATATCAAAAGCCAGTAATGGCATTAACACCACATCGATCTCTTCAGAAGGGATAATCTTTCCGTGAATGGGCTCCGGAATACCATATTTATTTTTTCCGAGAATGGTATACATCGGATCGAAAAGTACATTTTCCATCCGCAGGTTCTTAAAATCCGTGCGCGGAATAACGACCCTCATTTCCGGCTGATATTCTTTGAAGTATTGAAGAGCCGAAAAGGTATCTATCTCTTTGTTCTCGGCAATAGGCAAAAACACATGTACGGTTTTATAAGCGTTCCAGTTGAAGGTCTTGAAGTGTTCAAAAAGATCTTCATTGAACGTCCAGTACTGCCGCCGCGTCAGCGCCTTCCTTTTTTCAAGATATTCTTTCCGCAGGTCAGTTTTCAGCATAAAGGTTCTGGGCGGATCGGGGCCGCGCCGCAACTAATGTAAGAAAAAACGGCCTCAGATTTCTCTGAGACCGTCTAATCAACCTAAACCTTAAACTTAATCAATGAAAATTACTATTTTACTCTTTCTATGTAATCGCCGGTGCGGGTATCCACTCTCACTTTATCACCCTGGTTGATGAATAAAGGAACGCGTATCTCTACACCGGTTTCTACGGTAGCATATTTGGTGGCATTAGTAGAAGTGTCTCCTTTTACAGCAGGCTCGGTGTAAATTATTTCCAACTCGACACTTGCCGGAGCCTGAGCCATGATCGGCTCTTCACTTTCAAAAGCAACGATCACGTTCATTCCTTCCTTAATAAATCTGGCTGCATCGCCAAATAATTGCTTTGGAATATTAAATTGTTCGAACGTGTTGTTATCCATCACCACGAAGAAATCACCATCAGGATACAAATACTGATAATCGTTAGTTTCTACGCGTGCAATTTCAACTTCTTCGTCAGTACGGAAGCGATACTCGACCAGTTTACCGGTTTTTACGTTTCGCATCCTTGCCTGGTAAAAAGCCCTGAGGTTTCCCGGCGTACGGTGTATAAATTCTTCAACTGCAACTAATTCGCCGTTAAATCTTAAAATGTTACCGTTCTTAATGTCTGACGCTTTTGCCATAATTATTATTTTTGAAACCCTCGCCTGACGGCTTGTTTTTCGAGCCGCAAAGATAGAGAGTATTTTACAAATTCCAAATATTTTTTAAATAGATTTTTTATTGCCCTCAGCGTCGAGTTCAACAACTTCATATCCAAGCTTTTGAAGGCCTGCAAAAACGGTTTCCTTGTCGCCTGCCACTACAATTACCATCTTATCCAGATCAAGGTACTTCTTCGCCAGGGCATCGATTTCCTTCTCGGAGATCTTCTTCAGGATTGAGGTCTGCTCCTGAACATAGCTCGCCTTCAAATTATAATCAAGGATACGCGAAAGGAAAGCTGCTTTCTGACCATTGGTTTCATAACGGCGGGCATCACTTTGTCCGATGGACGACTTCATAAACGCAAGTTCATCACTATTGATCCCGCTGGCAGCGTAATTTTTGATCTCTTTGATGAACTCGACAACAGAACTGTCGGTAGCGGAGGCTTTAACTCCTGCAGATGCAGTAAACATGCCATCATATTTAGACGATGAAAAGTTAGATCTGGCTCCATACGTCCATCCTTTGTCCTCCCGCAGGTTAAGGTTGATGTGGCTATTAAAAGCGCCGCCAAGGATATAGTTCATCAACACTGTCCGGTAATATTCCCCTGTAGCATCGTAAGGCAGTCCGGTCAGGTAACCAATGCGGATCTCCGACTGGGCAGCCTTTGGAATATCTACAAAATAGATACGGGTTTTGTCAACAGGCTTGCCGGTTGCCGGAGCCGGTATATCAACTTTCTTTGCTTCCCATTTGTTCAGAAATGCGAGCTTGGCTTTGGCCTCGCTCTCCTTAATATCACCAACAACCACTACAGACGAAAGCGAAGGCGAGAAATAGTTATCGTAATAGGCCTGATCGGCAAGCGTAATGTTTTGTACAGTCTGTTCCGTCCCGGAGGTGGCAATATTCCGGACATTGTCCTTACCGAACAGCAACTGATTGTATACAGTTGACGCCACAACTGCCGGTTGGGTCTTTGCAGACTTAAAGCCCTGCATCATCTGCCGTTTTATGCGATCCAGCGCTTCCTGACTAAACTTAGGATGAAACAGCCGCTCCTCCACCAAAGCCAGGGTTTTGTCAAGGTTCTTTACCAGCGATGTAACCTCGAGGCCGATACCGTCTGATCCGCCAAAGACAAAAACGGAACTTCCGAGTTTCTGCAGTGCGGCACTGAAATCCTGAGCCGAGTAGTTCCGGGTATCCTCATTCATCATCCGGCCCACAATGGAAGTCAATCCTGCTTTAGAAGGATCTTTTGCTGCCAGCAATCCGCCTCCTTCAATAGACATTGAAATGGACACGGAAGGGATCTCATTGTTTTCGGTACCGATTAATTTGACACCGTTTGGAGTAGTGCCTGTCCAATAATCAGGAACTTGAACAACCGGATTGGCACTGTTACCGGGTTTTTGTGTCCGGTCAAAGTTATCCTTCGCTTTTACATACTTCAGGCCGCCATAGCCATAATCCGGAGCTTTGTAACCGTCTTTGCTTATCGCATAATTATCGGGAGCCACACGCATATCGCCCTTGCCTTTCGGCAGTACGCTTAAGATGACAGCTTTCTTTCCTTTGATATACGTATTGTAAACACGCATCACATCGTCACGCGTTACAGAACGGATAGCGGTCAACTGGCTCTGAAGCTGGTTAGGATTGCCGGCAAATGTCTCGGCCGCAGCCAGCATAGAGACTTTACCTGAGACACTTGAAAGTGAATTGATAAACTGTGCTTCAGCACTCCCTTTGAAACGCTCAAGATCTTCATCGGTTACACCTTTTTGCTCAAACTCCGCAAACGATTCGCGAACGGTCTTTTCCATATCTGCCAGACTCTGACCCGGAAAAGGGATGACCCTGATGCTGATCTCGCCGGCCAGCTCCGACGTTGACGAGAACATACTTACCTGACCAGCTTTACGGGCCTTTACAAAATTCTTGTAAAAAATCGAGTTATTTCCACGCCCGATAATGCTTGTCAGAATATCCAGTGCGGCATCATCCTGATGATACATCGGG
>DASWXL010000090.1:0-42127 GCA_036405495.1 Sphingobacteriaceae bacterium
TCGCACTACTTCCATTTCGACTCCAAGTTCTTTTATACGCTAAGACCGCTATTAACAGAGCCCGGACGGCTCACAATGGAATACCTCGCCGGGCGGAGAATGCGCTTTCTGCATCCGGTGAGCATGTATATCTTCGTCTCCATCGTATACTTTCTGGTGGTTCCTCCACTTTCTCAACCCCGTGATGAAACGACACTCGCAACGGAAAAGGATCGGCAAACGGCTGCTGTATCAGGAAATGAGCTCATAGCAATAGCAAACATTCCGATCATAGCATCCGACAGCACCTTACTTCTGCAATCTGTCAAAACAGCAACCATAGAGTTGAGAGCCAAACAGTTTAAAAACCTGTCTTTTGCAGAGCAGGCCACCTATCTTGACAGTCTGAAAAACCACAGAAATAGTAAATCGAGCGGGATCAAACAACTGATTGCCGAACTTGATAACGTCCATATTGCGCGTCAAGACAGCACCTATGAAGCTTATATGAACCGGCAGGCTGCGTTACCTTCAACTTTACAGGATAACTGGTTTGAGAAAGCGCTAAAAAAACGGGAAATCGTCATTGAACAAAAGACGAACGAAAATTGGAGTATCAAAGAAGAGATAAAGAAATACAACCCAAAGCTGTACTTTCTTCTCATGCCACTGTTTGCCTTTTTCCTGATGCTGAACTTCCGGCGTAACAAGAAGTATTACATTGAGCATCTGATTTTCACCATTCACTTCTTTACCGCATTTTTTATATTCAAGATCGTAACGACTCCTTTCGACCATTTCCTCTTTAATAATGATGCGATCATCTATGATGTCATGGAATTCATGGCGATCCTATGGTATATCTACACTGCCCTGACTGTATTTTATCAAAGAAAGAAATGGACGACAATACGCAAGATCTTCAGCCTAAGCCTGCTGCTGCTTGTTTCATACAGTATTTGCTACGGCGTACTTTACGCGATGGTCTATATGATGGCCTAGTGCTGCAACCGTGACAAAAAAAATCCCGGACTATATTCGAGACCGGGATTTTTCTATTGAATTTTAAACTGACTAACGCTTTTCAAGCGGCACATATTCGCGGTTAACTTCACCAACATAGATCTGGCGTGGCCGGCCGATCGGCTCTTTATTCTCACGCATTTCCTTCCATTGAGCGATCCACCCCGGTAAACGGCCAAGGGCAAACAATACGGTGAACATATCGGTTGGGAAACCCAGCGCACGGTAAATTATTCCCGAATAGAAATCGACGTTAGGATATAACTTCCGTTCAACAAAGTAAGGATCGTTCAATGCAGCTTCCTCCAGTTTCTTCGCAATCGCCAAAACCGGATCATCCACTCCTAATTTCTCCAGAATGTCATCACACGCTTTTTTAATGATCCTTGCACGAGGATCGAAATTTTTATAAACGCGGTGTCCGAAGCCCATCAGGCGGAAGCCGTCGTTTTTATCCTTTGCCTTATTGATCCATTTTTCGGTATCGCCACCATCGTTTTTGATCTTTTCAAGCATTTCGATCACCGCCTGGTTAGCACCACCGTGAAGAGGGCCCCATAACGCTGAAATACCGGCGGAAATGGATGCATACAGATTTGCATCAGACGAACCAACCATACGCACAGTAGACGTTGAACAATTTTGCTCATGATCAGCATGCAGGATCAGCAATTTATTCATTGCACTCACCACAACCGGATCGATCTGGATCTCTTCAGTACGCTGACCAAAAGTCATGTTCATGAAGTTCGTCACATAGTCCAGCTTATTTTTCGGATAGATCAGCGGATGTCCTAACGATTTTTTATAGATCCAGGACACGATAGTAGGCATCTTGGCCAGGAGCTTGATGATGGTCAGGTTTTCCTCTTCCGTACCTGGCTTTGTATTTAATGATTCCGGGTAAAAAACAGACAAACTTGCTATTAATGAGCATAACTGTCCCATGGGATGTGCTTTCGACGGAAATCCATCAAAAAACTTTTTCATATCCTCATGGACCAAAGTATGACGGCTTATCTTAGCCTGAAACTCCTCAAGTTGGGTTTTCGAAGGAAGGTCGCCATATAACAGCAGATAAGCTACTTCAATAAACGAAGATCTTTCAGCCAGTTGCTCAATGGGATAACCCCGGTATTTCAAGATCCCTTGTTCTCCGTCCAGATATGTGATGGCACTTTTTGTTGCGCCGGTATTCTTGTAACCTGAATCAATTGTAATATATCCGGATACATCCCTCAGTTTGGAAATATCTACTGCGGACTCATTTTCTGTACCTGTCACTATAGGAAGATCATAGGACTTCTCCCCTACCTTTAACGATGCTACTTCTGACATAAAATAATTGGCTTAAAGCACAAAATTAAATATTTCCGCCTCTTTTGAAATTAAAAACGAGCTTAGGCAAATATTTTTTTGTTAAAGAAATGTAAACGTTTTGCAGACAACTTCAACAAACAGATCGATCAACGCTATTCCGGTCACAATTTGAAGCCATAGGCCAGACGGAATGCCACCTGCCCAAGATGGCTGCCATTCCTGCTCAGCCCTTCATACCGAAATCCGAAATCCAAACCGTTATTGAAGTCAACACCCAGCCCGGGAGTATAAACCAGCAAGGTACCCTTACCGAATGCCGAGCTGTCATTGTTATTATCGGTTCCGAACGCCGGGCCCACTTCCCCCGAAAGGTAGAAATGATCCATGGTAAAAAACTTAAGACCAGCTTTTACCGGAACCATATCGACATTCCCGCCACCAAACTCTTTCTTTTGAAAAAAACTCGTGTATCCCAAAGAAAGCGTACCGGAGATATTTGAATAGAGATCCTTTTGTAGCCGCACGTCGCCGCCCACCGTTACGTTGTAAAATTTACTAATGGAATGCCCAGTATTAAGTCCTACTCCCAGCCGCACGACTCCTGGTGTTCCGATTGTCGTTATCTGTGTCTGAGCTGATGCAGCGAAAGATACGAAAAGGGCAAATCCGGCAAGTACGATGCCGGCCTTCTCAGGTAACGTTTTGAATCTCATATCAGTGAAAAGGTTAAGTTACCAGTAGAACACAAGCATGACTGGAAAAGTTTTTTTCCTCCACCCGGTCCACGTGGAGGAAAAAACTATCTTCTAAGAATGAGATACCCTTTATTTAATCTCGTAACGGTTTTCCCGTTCACATCGATCCGGGTAGTGATCATATAGTAATAAACACCATCCACCAGTGGAGATCCGTTAGTCCCTAATCCGGTATTGGCTGTCCCCTTAAACACGTTGTCACTTTCATCATAACCTTTAATTTTGAACACTTCATTTCCTAACCGGTTATAGATCACTACATCATTATCCGGGAAAGACTCAATGTTCCGGATATGGAAGAAGTCATTACCCTGACCGTCACCGTTCGGAGACACGAGAGGCTCAATAATAAGATCAGGATTTTCAGTTTGGTTAGGATCGAAAGGCCGGTCTTTTATCACTACCGTAGCGTCACTTCCAACTTTTACAAAAGGACTTGAAACGCTGGTAATCTTAACGATCACTTCTTCATCCGTCTCTTCAATTCCATCAGCAAGCGCTGCGATTATTAGCTTCTCAGTCGTTGACGTCTGCCCCTTAGGTATCAGAATGGTCTGGAATTTTCCTGATAGAGAATAGTCAGCCCTGTGGGTGGCACTTCCAGCAAACCCAAGAACAACAGTAACGTCATCATCAAAAGGACGCACCAGTGTAACGGTAATCTCAGTCCGCTTGCCCTCGTCCACAGTACTTGTTTCTGGTGTAAGCTTCACAATTGTTGTAAGGTGAACGTTAAGCGTAACAGTCGCTGTGCTGCACGAACCATAAGGGTCACAGGCCTCATACGAGAAGCTATCCACCCCCGTAAATCCGCTAACAGGAGTGTAGGTAAACGTTCCGTCAGGACGGAACTCCAGGGTACCATTAGCCGGATCCGTCAGTGCTGTAAATCTCAGCTTGTCGCCATCAGGATCGGAATCGTTCGAACACACGCAACCATCAAACTTTGTATCCAGCTCAACGTCAAATGAATCATCTTCCGCTAAAGGCGTATCATTAACGGCTGGGATGTTAATTTCCACAACCGCCACGTTCGATAAAATTCCCGTATTATCCTTCACGGCATAACTAAAACGATCTGTTCCGTTGAAATCTCTATCAGGCGTATACGTGATCGTACCGTCCGCATTGACTTTTACGGTACCGTGCTGCGGCTGAGTTACAATGACAATTGTTCCTGGATCAACACTACCATCCGGATCTGAATCATTGGCGATCAGATTAAACGTAGCAGGTGTGTCTTCCATTGTCTGCACAACATCGGCAACCGCCACTGGTGGAATATCGTCGTTCTGGATGACGCCGCGGGCAGGTGATCCTGCTATCATCAAACGGCCTTCAAAATCCTGCGAAAGATCACTCAGGGTAACGGTAAAGAACTCACTGTTCTCAATATTGATATCACCGGTCACCGGTACCTCAATATCTATTTCTTCTCCTGCTGTTCCTGCAAAGAATATTGCCCCGACAGTCTCCGTGTAATCGTCATCAGAAACCTTCGCAGTTCCGTCAGCGGTAGCATATCTCACTGTGAAACCCTCAGCAGTTGCCGACTTTAGGACCACCTTAAAGCGGGCCATATGACTGCGGACATTTGTTTCTGCAAGAGTTACAGGAACCAGCATAAGCACCGCCTCATCATTGTCGTCAATAGTCAGCGTCTGCGGCGAATTAAGCACCTCGATCGCACCCGCCTGTCGATTGCTTACCAGGGTGGTGTGCAAGGTAACATCTTCCAACCCTTCTGTAATATCATCATCTACTACTGGAAGTGTCAGCGTCGCCGAATTCCACCCTGCCGGAATGACGAACTGTCCGGATCGGACAGAGAGATAATCCACGCCGCCAGCAGCAGCCGATCCGCTCAAAATATAACTGATAGTAGTTGGCGCGGTCGATCTCACTCCCGGAGGAAAGCTGAACGTGAAGGTCGGCGCATTGCCGCCCTCCTCGCCATCTGCTTTGGTAATAGTAATCGAAGCGGTATCATCATCGATGATCTTTCCTGTAGCAGAGCTGCGCGTCATGGTAAGCTTTCCGCCAAAGGAGTTGGTCAGGCCGGTCAACAATACGGTAAACTCCTCGTCGTCCTCCAGGTTAAGGTCACCGTTTATTTCAACTTCAAAAGTCTTCGTTTCTCCTGCCGTACCGTCGAACTCAAGAGTTCCGGCTGTCGGCAGATAATCGCCATCAAAAGCCTTAGCGGTTCCATCAGCGGTACGGTAGTTGATCTTAAAGCCGGAACCGACAGTATTGTTAAGCACAACGCTAAAGACAGCCTTAGAGGTTCCGCTATTGCCCTCAAGCCTGAATACCGGATCGCTGAGTGTCAGGACTGCGCCTGTGTCATTATCTTTTATGGTAGCGACAGGCAGCGGGGAACTAACCGTAATGCCATAAGGGCTATCAACATTGTCTACGGTAAGGGTAACGGTTTCATCGCCTTCCATGAGCTGATCATCGATCACCGGGAGAGTCAACGTTACACTATTTTCACCGGCCGGAATGACTAGGGTGCCTGTGGCTCCGTTTAAATAATCCATTTTAGGGAGAGCCGTGCCATCGAGCGTATAAGTCACGACGGTTGGTCCTGTCGACACCTTGCCATTTTTAAAAGCAAAGGTAAAGGCAGCATTTAGTTCGCCTTCTTCAGCGCCGTCTGACTTAGTAACAGTAATAATTCCCATATCGTCGTCAACGATTGAAGTTGTCGCCTCATGAATGTTAATCAATGCTAAACCACTAGCATTGCTTAAAATCGCTTTGAGCGTCTCCTTCAGTTCGCTCACGTTGTCGTTAGCAATGGTTACTAAAAATATCTGCGTTGACCCGCTGACCGATCCCGCAGGGAAAGTCAGCGTGCCCGTGGCTCCGGTATAGTCGCCCGGCTGAGTCGCTGTCCCATTGATGGTCGAGTAGTCTACCGTAAAGGCATCCTGAACGTCCCCCGTGAAGGTGACCGGAAAGGTGGCCGTGCCGGCTGATTCATTTACTGTTGCACCCGTCGACAGCGATACGCTCGCTGCATCATTATCCAGGATCGTTGTGGTTGCTATGGCCGTGCCAATGGTCGGCAGACCCGTAATATTACTTAGGGTGGCGCTGAACGTTTCTCCGGTTTCAGCAAAGCCGTCATTGACAATAGGCACCGTGAACGTCTGGCTTGTCCCGCTTAATGATCCCGCAGGAAAAGTCAGCGTCGTCAACGAAGCGCCGGTATAGTCGCCCGGCTGTTTGGCCGTTCCATCGGTTGTTGCATAATCGACCGTAAAGGCATCCTGCACACTTCCGGTTAACGTTACCGTAAAGGTGGCCGTACCGGTTGCTTCGTTTACTGTGGCATCCGTAAAGATCGCTACGCTCGCTACATCGTTATCCACGATCGTGGTAGAAGCTGTGCCCGTGCCAATGGTAACTGGTCCGGTAATGCTGCTTAATGATACACTGAACGTCTCATTTCCTTCCGCGAAGTTATCATTGGCTATGGTCACCGTAAATGCCTGAGTCGCCCCGCTTAATGAGCCCGCAGGGAAAGTAACCGATCCGGTCACTCCGGTGAAGTCGCCCGACTGGATCGCCGTGCCGTTGATGGTGGCGTAGTCTACTGTAAAGGCGTCCTGAACATCCCCCGTTAAGGTTACCGTAAAGACGGCCGTGCCGGCACCTTCGTTTACCGTCGGACTCGTAGAGATCGCTACACTTGCCACTCCTCCATCCACGATGGTTGTGGTTGCCGTTGCCGTTACAATGGTGGCCAGACCTGTAATATTGCTTAAGGTTGCACTGAAGGTCTCATCTGCTTCAGCGAACCCGTCATTGGCCACAGGCACCGTAAAGTTCTGCGTTGTGCCACTCACCGATCCTGCAGGGAAAGTAACCGTTCCGGTCACTCCAGTATAATCGCCCGGCTCGAGCGCAGTGCCATCGGTGGTGGCGTAGTCGACCGTAAAGGCTTCCTGAACACCGCCCGTTAACGTTACCGTAAAGGTCGCCGTACCGGCGGATTCATTCACTACCGGGCTCGTAGAGATGGCTACGCTCGCTGCATCGTTATCCACAATCGTTGTAGAAACTGTAGTCGTACCAATGGTAACAGAACCTGTGATATTATTCAACGATGCACCGAACGTCTCACCCGCTTCAACTAACCCGTCATTGATCAGGGGTACCGTAAAGCTCTGCGTTGATCCGCTTAATGAACCCGCCGGGAAGGTTAACTGCCCGTTGGTGGCATCGTAGTCGGCCGGCTGTTTGGCCGTGCCATCCGTCGTTGTATAGTCGACCGTAAAGGCTTCCTGAACATCCCCCATCAGCGTTACCGTAAAGGTCGCCGTGCCCGCTGCTTCATTCACTGCCGCACTCGTAGAGATCGCTACACTCGCCGCGTCGTTATCGAGGATCCTCGTGCTGCTTGTAGCCGTTGCAATAGTGGCAAGCCCCGTAATGCCGGTCAGCGTTGCACTGAACGTTTCATCAGGCTCTACCAAGTTATCATTGATAATGGCGACCGTGAAGGTCTGGCTACTTCCGCTCATTGATCCGGCTGCAAAGCTCACCGTTCCCGTACCGGCAGAATAGTCCCCCGGCTGCTTAGCTGTACCATCTGTAGTTACATACGTTACTGCAAACGCATCCTGCACATCTCCCGTCAGCGTTACCGTAAAGGTGGCCGTGCCCGCTGCTTCGTTTACCGTCGGGCTGGTTGACAACGATACGCTGGCGGCATCGTTATCCAGGATCGTTGTTGATGCTGTGGCCGTGCTAATGGTCGCCAAACCTGTAATATTACTTAGGGTGGCGCTGAACGTTTCTCCGGCTTCTACAAAACCATCATTGACGACAGGAACCGTAAAGCTTTGCGTTGTGCCACTCACCGATCCTGAAGGGAACGTCAGCGTCGCCAACGGGATCCCGGTATAGTCGCCCGGCTGTTTGGCTGTACCATCCGTTGTGGCATAATCGACCGTAAAGGCATCCTGAACGCTTCCGCTCAGGGTTACCGTAAAGGTAGCCGTGCCGGCGGCTTCATTCACTGTCGCATTCGTAGATATGGCTACGCTCGCTGCATCGTTATCCAGGATCGTTGTAGAAGCTGTGCCCGTGCCAATGGTGACAGGGCCGGCAATGTTACTTAACGATGCACTGAACGTCTCACCGGCTTCAACTAAGCCGTCATTGATCAGCGGTACTGTGAATATCTGCGTTGACCCGCTGACCGATCCCGCAGGGAAAGTCAGCGTGCCCGTGGCTCCGGTATAGTCGCCCGGCTGCGTCGCCGTCCCATTGATGGTCGAGTAGTCTACCGTAAAGGCATCCTGAACGTCCCCCGTTAAGGTGACCGTAAAGGTGGCCGTGCCGGCTGATTCATTTACTGTTGCACCCGTCGACAGCGATACGCTCGCTGCATCATTATCTATAATGTATGCTTTCGGTTCGTTCAATACCACCAAGCCGGTGTATCTGTTGTTCGAAGGCGGATTATTGATACTCATCTCTATAGTTTCATTACCTTCAGCAAGAAAGTCATCGTTGACAGGAAGCGTTAGCGAGACACGGGTGAATCCGGCAGGAATCGTTATTGTACCTAACATCGGGCCGGTATAATCTATATTCCCTACATTGGAAGTCCCATTGAGCGCCCACTGTATATCAGTTGGCGTATCCGCAGAAACTAAGTCAGGAAAACTAAAAATGAAGGAACCTGAAACTGGACCCGTTTCATCTCCGTCAGATGGTGTGACAGTAATTATTTTATTTTTCGAGAGATTATCATCATCAAGTATAGTGATGTTAGCTGGCGACCCTTGAATTTTTAGAGCGCCCTCAAAATCGGGAAAAAGATTGGATAACAGAACTTTAAATGTTTCATCTCTCTCAATCTTCTTGTCACCAATGACATTAATAATAATTTCATGAGACTCGCCTGCATTACCCGAAAAATTCAGCTGCCCGGAAGAAAATTGGTAGTCATTATCGTCGGTTTCGGCGGTTCCATCTTCGGTAGTGAACTCCACGGAGAAAGGGCCTGTCGTCTGAGAGTCCAGAGTAACCGTAAAAATAACCTGCGTCGTACCGTCTTTTCCCTCAGTTACAACCGGCGGATTACTGATAATAACGGCCTCATCATCATCGTAAATCGTTAATGCCTGAGTGGAATTGGTCACAATAATACCGTAAGGACTTGCGACTGCACCTGTATTTATCGTCACCGTTTCAGCTCCTTCCACAATAATATCGTCCTGAACTGGAAGAGTGAAGGTAAAACTCGGAGTCCCGGCAGGAATTGTAATCGTTCCGGATGTTGCTCCGATATAATCAACTGTTCCTCCGATTGCATCACCGGCGGTAAATGGAATGGTGTAGGCAATGTGCGTATCCGAGTCCGATGTTATTCCTGGAGGAAAACTAAATGTAAAGCTGGCATCAGGGCCAACGTCCTCCGCTCCGTTAACTGAAGTGATCATAATATTTCCGGAATCATCGTTTAGTATTGTACCGATTGCCGAAGATCCAATGATCGAAGCTCCTCCACTTATGTTTGAAAGATTTACTGTAAATGACTCGGCGGCTTCAATCATTTGATCGGTGCCAACAGGAATATCGAATGTTGCGGATGGTGCACCTGCGGGGATGGTCACAGTTCCGATCTTTACGCCACTGGCAATACCACCTGTAAAATCATCATCCGAGGTACTTCCGTGAGATATCGAATAGTCAACAGTAATATCACAGTTTGGATTCGGCGGTGATACTGTAACCGTAAAGGGCATATTATTAATACCGTTTGTCCCTTCTGCAAAGGAAGCTGGGCTTATTGAAATGTTGCTAATAGATACAGCCGCGGAGTGAGTTACAACATTATTACAGCCGATGGTACCTGCATCACACTCAGCCAGATAACTAAAATCAGGATCAGAAGGATCAACCGGCGGAGCGTTGTCCGGATTAGTTGCATCGGGATCGTAAACGTCAGCGGGCCGTACAATGACAGCCCTTGCATCTAACCTACCATCCGATGGTAAAGAAATAACTGTACCGGTTACTAATGCGTTAAGAACCGAGCCACTTGTAATATCGAGCGAAGCTGTAAAATTAGCGCCTGCAAAAACCTCGTTCGAAGTGGAAATCCCGCCAACGGGAGTGTAGTCAATATCTGTTATCGATATTTCGGCAGGAAGATTAACCAGAATTTTGGCATCGTTTACGTTGTCCGGCCCATTATTTTTAAAAGTAATAGTATACGTAATGGTTTCACCTATACAGTATCCTGCTTTATTGCCGGCTAAGGTAGCCTGCAGGTCAGCTTTGACGATATTCACAGGTACGCTTGAAGCCACGGACCCATTTAATAAATAGCTCCATGTGTCAATGCCCTTGTCATTGCCGAAATCAGATCCATCAAAATTATTAGGAGGATTATTATTATCCCCCCAAATATGCGCGCCATTCTGACTGTCTTGACCGATACTGCTGTAGTCAGCTCCCCCTATAGCGCTGTCGTCCCAATATATTTGACTGCCTCCGCCTAAACGGGTGATCTTAATACCCGAAGTATTGTTCTCTACATCAATATACGGAAAGTGCACCTCCCCGGCCCTTACACCCACATTGATCGCAGAAATATTTATGACACCCTGGAAATCCTGTGAACTGCCATCTTTACCGTCCCAATACACGGAAATATTGCCGCTATTGGCCGTGATATCCGCTGCCGTAGCTTCTCCTTCCAATGTAACATCGGTAAAGGGAGCGGGCAGATCAATTGTGATCGCATATTTTGTAGGCTGAGTTAAATGAAAACCAATAGTACCACCCAAAGGAAAGCTTCCGGCCTGATTAGGTGTCCCTTCCTTGCCGACAAACGTGAAATTCGATATTGCCGGAGGTGTCGGCGGGGTGGTTTTTAGCCAGGTTGTACTGTTTGTGCCGCCGGTGGCCGTGCATACCAAGCTCATCGATCCCCAGTCCCAACTGCAGTTGTCATTATTTGAAATACTATCGTTCGGGTTATTTAACAGCCAAATAGGGACGGCACTATCCGGAGCAGGAAGGTCAGCCGCTGGCTCATTAAAAAATAATTTATGAGTTACATCGGCTGCGCTGCCATCTGCCTTAAAAACATCGGGCCTGCGGGGATCATGCAAATTATTTGTTAATACAGGATCATTGTTAAAAGTCCCCGCTACGCTTTGATAGCTTGGTGTACCATCAGTATTTTTATACCCCTTATTATTAGAAAAGAAGGTAAACTGGGCCCCAGCCAGGCCGTTTGCGTCTACCTTATAGATGTAACCGTCATTGGTCAACACATAAAATATTCCATAAAATCTCTTTTTATAATCACTCGATTCCATATTTCCACCGAGGACGTTCATGTACGCCCTTCCTTTAATTAAATTGGCTGCGGAAGTAGCTGAAACGGAAACATCAAAATATTGATTCTCACCAAGAAAAAAAACTGACCAGATTCCAGCCTCTGCCGCGGTGTGTGTATAGGCCCAATAGCCATCTAGTGGAGAATTATTATAGTCGTTTTTATCTGAATAAATTGCTGGGCCGGCAGCTTCTTCGTCAGTGTCTTGTATTTTTCCCTTTCCGAAAAGGTTATTATTGTTATTGGTGGAGGTAGTAAAACTATAAAATTTTCCTGTGGGGGAAATGAGAACGAAATTCCCTGTACTTGACCCAAGATAGATGGTTTCATTTTCATTAACATAAACCCTGACCAAGCCCTGTGTTGCAAAGCTACCAGCGGTTGACGATAATGTTACCCTGTCGCCCCCGTTTGCAATGAGCTCCTTACTCCCCTCCCCAAAAACCTGGGGAATAAAACCTGCAACTAAGAGCCAAACAATAAAAAACCGCAGAGATCTTCCTTTAATACCAAATTTAGAACGTACGTTACAATGCCAGGTAAAAATGCCCATTCAATATTTTTTATTTTCCAACCTATTGAAAATGAATATGATATCAATTTCAAGCTTACCCTTGCATATGGGAAGCTTATCCTTTTACGAAACGTCGGAGGAAAGGTTGTGAAGTATCTACACTTTCTAAAAAGAAAGGATAATGACTTATAGATAAGTTACTTTCTTTGTGCCCCTGATCGAATCCCCGTTAAATGACGCTGATCCAGGTTCAACTATTACAAAAAATGGCGAACTATCGGGGAATAGTCCACAAATCATCTCTTAATAAGCCATAACATCGACGACAAAAGCGCTACCTCGAGCCCTTAACTTATAGGTAATGATGCTTAATCCTGGCCGTAATTCAGAATAGCAAGATGTTTAACCTGGCGGTTATTTCTTCCGCGGACATTGTACGTATAGCTTTTATCAAACTTATGGATTACGATCCCCGGAGCTGTGTACAACGACCGAATGAACGGGGTTTCCTTTATGATAAGCATCCATCTTGCCGACGTCCCCAATAGCCAGCGGGCCAGCCTTTTCTGGTCGGCCTTTGTAAAAGCATTCTGATCGTATATTGAAAATTTACTGTCGTACGGCGGATCCAAAAAAATAAAATCCTCATCTGAAAGCGACAGCCTGTTCAGGAATTGTTCAAAATCCAGATTGAAAAACTGAGAACGACGGAATAGCTGAGAGACCTCAGCTGTAAAAAGCCGCTCTATCTTTCGTCTGATTTTTTTTCTGTTATAAGCCGCTCCCCCATAGGGGATATTGAACTCACCTTTTGTGTTGAACCGGAACATAGACGCGTAACAGAACTCACGCACAAAGTACCAGTTCGCCACACGCTTAGCCTGTGGCAGTCGTCTTCTTCCTGTAGAATCATCGTTCATAAGCTTACGCAGATACAGGTAGGCTCCGCTTTTTATTCCGGTAGCAAAATGAACGGCAAGCTGCTGGCTGCTAAACGTCAAACTATTTTTCTCCGAGATCATTCTGACCCTTCGGAATTTATCCGTCAGCGAAGCGATCAACACATCCTGAAACACCTGCGGATCAGGACAGAATTCGGCATCGAACAATGGATAGAACTGTTGGCGATCAAGACCGGCGAGCCGAGTCGCCAATCGGACCTCAACTTCGGAAAGGGACAACTTTTCGGTCATGAATCCGAGAAAAAGATCCCTTTCAAACTTAAGCAATTCCGCGCTCAGCAAACCAGCCTGGTCCCAGGCATCCACGTATAAAAAAGCCTGCCGTTTAAACTCCGGGTCCGATAAACTGGTATAAAACTGGATCAGATCTGTGCTTTTATCATTCAGGTAACACATCCCCCCGGGCCGGCGGGCAAAAAACACACCACCGCCACCCATAAAAGGCTCAATATAATACCGAATGTTCGCTGGGATAAAGGGGGAGAAATACTCGAACTCATCGTATTTCCCACCCGCCCATTTAATTAATGGCCGAATTCCCTTTCCGATTGCCTCGATCATACTGCTAATATAACTTTTACAGTCTGATTAAGGTTAAACCGAAACACGCCATCAGATGTTAAAAGAAAAAGTCAGGAACTCATGCAAATCATCAAAGTAAACGATCCGGCAACGGACAAAGAAATAAAGATAGAAGCTTCGCCGGTCCGCATCGAAGAGCAGCAAGGGTGGTCGATCCGGTTTGAAGAAGGCAAGGAAGCGACCATAATGACCGATCAGCATGGCATCTGGAAAGAGGTTGGAGGTACAGATCTGAATCCTGCGATCATCTCTGTCATCGGCAGGGCGATCGAAACGCAACTGACGTCTGAAGGCTTCTAATAAGATCAGAACTCTAATAAGATCAGAACGATATATTAAGAGCATCAGTAAATAACGCCGGAGGCCTTTAATGGAAATAGCCGCAGAACGGTTCTGTACTGCGGCTTAGATGTAAACAGAGGTTTATTAAGAATTTATTCCTGCTCTGTAGTGGCTGCCTGATTTACAAAACCTTCGGCTATTTTCGTCAGATTAGCATCCGTTTCTTTCTCTTCATTCAAAGTTTCCTCGAGAAGTGACACAGCATCATTCAGGCCCAAAAAGTTAGCCAGCGTCCTCAAAGTTCCATATGAAGCGATCTCATAATGCTCGATCTTTTGAGCGGCCGAAATGATACCGGCATCACGCGTCATGGTTCCGCTTTCGGTATCTTCCATAATACTCTTCCCCTCTTCCACCAGACCCTTCATTGCTTCGCATGTTTTAGACGATGGCTTTTTTCCCATTACTTCGAACACCTGCTCAATACGGGAAATCTGATTTTCTGTCTGTCCGATATGCATTTCGATAGCCGAACGCAATTCATCTGATGTAGCCGCTTTCGCCATCTTAGGTAATGCCTTCAGTAATTGTTTTTCTGCGCCGTGAATGTCCTTCAGCTCTTCGTTGAATAGCTTCATCAATGCTGATCTCTCTTTGTCCTGATTAGCCACCGGATTCATATTTCCTTTTGCTTTCATAGTTAGATTTTTTAGAAGTAATTGGATTTTAATTTTTAACAGCACTATTTTTAAAAGGTTTCAATTAGAAACTCTCTTACTTGGTCAAGTTCACCAGAACCTAATTATTTCGCCGGCAACGCTTCTGATGTCGATAGAGCAATACTACTAGCAAGGCGTTGAGAAGAAGATCTGCCCATAATTTTAAATGCTTACGTTTAAATGCTTACGTGGCCAGATGGTCACGCCAATGCAAAAGAGAAGCCCGGCGCTAAACCGGGCTTTAACAGGAAAACGGCAAAAGCCTAGTGTGCGTGCCTCCAGCGTTCGTCGGCGGAATGTGCCGCAGCATGCTCAGAAACGCGGACCGTAAACAGGCCGGCTCCCATCTCAAGCAGACCCAAAATTAAGTGAGGCAAATAGACCTGGTCGCTAAATCCGAATATCCATGGAGAGGCAGCCAGGAACAACCCCATCAATACGTCCATAGTTAAGTGGGTTGGCATCGATATCGCTTTCTTTCCACCACCTTCATAGTCGGTAAAGAACGACATCAGCAAAATAGCTGCTCCTACACAGATCGCAACCCACTTAGCATCATTAATCTCATCGAAGTTGAGCAACCACGGTGCAACGATTAGTAATATTCCACACATATAATCCAATACAGCGTGGAACTTTCTACTGATAAATCTCATAATCGTACAATTTGGTAATGATAAGAATATCCAAAATCCGTGCCAGCACGAGTTGACAGTCCATAGATGCAAACTGTATTTTCAGAAGATCAGATGTGCGGCGGATTGGTCTGCGGGACCTCATACTCGTCCCCTCTCACGAGTAAATGTACACGCAAGCCGCGTAGTGCAATAGGTAATTGCTCGCCAAACTGAAGGACATTACTGTCTTCAATATTAAAGCCATCGAACACAATGATTATTCCGCTTCCAATTACTTTGATATTGCGCCCCTCCGTAATGATCATCCCGGTATCTTCACCTATCCCCATACCTATACAATTGGGGTTAGTCGCAATAACCTGCGCCATTCTCACAAATCTTGCACGGTCGGTAAAATGTGTATCGATGCAAACATCTTTTAAGAATTCCAGTCCCAGCGTAATCTTAATTTCCCCTCCTATTTCCTGCACTTCTCTGCTTCCGGCATAGATCATTGGCGTAGAAAGCGCCATAGCGCCTGCACTAGTTCCTCCTATCACGATCCGATCATGGATATATCGTTGCTTAAGCTCAAACAAAAACTCTGTTCCGCCATATACCGCGGTTAGTTTCAGCTGATCGCCACCGGTAAAAAACACGGCATCCGCTTTCTTTATCCGCTCCAGTTGCTTGTTTCTCAGCGCATCGCCCCGGGTCTGGTGGTGGATATGCTGAAGTTTTTCTGTACCAAGCTCCTTAAAGACCTTTTTATAATCCCTGAACATGAGATCGGCTTCTTCGGTGGCCGTTGTAATTACTTCAATCAGCGGCTTATCCTTTCCGGTAAGCTTTACAAAGTCCTTGAGAACTTCCAGCGGGTTCGAGACTCTTTTCTGCTCTTCGGTCTCCGGCTGCTCGCCCTTGTTTTCATGCCCTCCGATCGCAAGCAGTATTCCTTTAGGTACAGGACTTGAATTGACAGGTTTTATTTTCATGGTGCTTTAAACATCTATACCCTTTAACATTGCCACTTGTTTGGCTCATGGTTGTCAGAACCCGCCCTTCCACCCAAATACGGAGCTGTGAGTCCTCAGCAAGGCAGACTACCTACCAGCACCTGGTCAGCAAACCAATCCCATTAAGTAATGTAGTAGTAATGAAAGGACGGAAAATCCGTACTGACGAAACACGTACTCAGCCTACTGTGGCAGACGATCAAAGTACAAGTATGGGCTATCAACCAATAGAAAGTTATGGCATTATCGGTGATCTGAACACCGTTGCGCTCATTGGCCTGAACGGTTCTATCGATTTCATGTGTTTTCCCGATTTTGATTCGCCAACGATCTTTGCAGCACTGCTGGATGATGACAAAGGCGGTTACTTCAGAATATCGCCGGCTACGGATGATCATAAGCAAAAGCAACTTTATCTTCCTGATACCAATGTGCTCATCACCAGATTTCTTTCGTCTGATGGCGTGGCCGAGCTTACCGATTTTATGCCCGTCGAAGAACTGTACCGCGGCAAGGAGCTCATCAGAAGAGTTACCTGCATTCAGGGGAGGTTCTCTTTCCGACTCGACTGCATCCCAAAGTTCGATTATGGGCGGGCACTACATACGGCCGAACAGAGCAGCCCGAATGAGATCATTTTCACCAGTGCCGGCCCTGACCAGACGGTAGTGCGACTGAAGAGCAATATTCCTGTTGAGTTGAAAGGTCATGACGCCTTCGCGTTATTTTCTCTGGAAAAAGGCCAAAAGGCAGATTTTTTGTTTGAGCACGTCGATTGCAAGAATATCGCAACCGGCGACATTGAGAATTTTATCACCAAAAGCCTGTTCGACACGATAAACTACTGGAAAGAGTGGATAGCTCAATCCAACTACAGGGGAAGATGGATGGAGATCATTAACCGATCGGCTTTGGCGCTCAAGCTCATGATCTCGCATCATTACGGCTCAATGGTTGCGGCGCCGACCTTCGGCCTTCCCGAAGAGATCGGGGGCATCAGAAACTGGGATTACCGGTACACTTGGATCAGAGACGCATCCTTTACAGTCTATGCACTCCTCAAACTCGGATACCGGAAAGAAGCCGGCAGATTCATAAACTGGATCGAAAAGGAGTGTAAAGACATATCGCAAAGCGATGAATATCTGAATTTAATGTACACGCTTGCCGGCGAAAAGGAGCTCACGGAGATCGAGCTCACCCACCTCAGCGGATACCGGAACTCATCCCCCGTACGAATCGGAAACGGTGCCTACAAGCAGGTACAGCTGGATATATATGGTGAACTGCTGGACTCCGTTTACCTGTATGATAAGAACGTTGAGCCAATAGCTTATAAGTTCTGGCACGACCTTTCGAGACATATTGAATGGGTTTGCGAAAACTGGCACCGAAGCGATGAAGGGATCTGGGAAGTACGGGGAGGCCAGAAGGAGTTCCTCTATTCACGCATGATGTGCTGGGTAGCTATCGACCGGGGCATTAAGATCGGACAACGGCATTCATATCCTCTACCCGAAAAGTGGGTCAGGGAAAGAGACAATATCTTTTATTCCATCCATAACGACTTTTGGGATGACGACTTACAGGCCTTTGTGCAGTATAAGGGAGCGAAAACGGTTGATGCAGCTACTCTTCTCATGCCCATCGTCCGGTTCATTGGTCCAAAAGACCCGCAATGGATCTCGACGCTGAAACGCATCGAAAGAGACCTGGTATCCGACTTTCTGGTATTCAGATACCGCCCGGACGAAGCGTTTGACGGTTTATCCGGTGGTGAAGGAACCTTTTCCATGTGCACCTTTTGGTATGTTGAATGTCTGGCTATGGCGGGTGAACTCACCAAAGCCCGGCTTTACTTTGAAAAAATGCTCGGATACGCCAACCACCTGGGCCTGTATGCTGAGATGCTCGGCTTACAGGGCGAGCATCTGGGTAACTTTCCGCAGGCCTTTACTCATCTTGGCCTGATCACGGCGGCATTGCACCTGGACAGACAACTTGATGACCAGAAAAACAAGGAGGTAAATGCGTTTTTACCTAAAGAATGACATGACATCTAACTTGACACTATGAAAGCAATTGCCATTAATCCCGGTGTACCGGACGCCAAATTTATCGAACTGCCGGAGCCACAGATTACGGCCCCGGACCAGGTAAAGGTGCAGGTGCTTGAGGTAGGGATTTGCGGAACCGACCGTGAAGAAGTACTGGGAGGCAGGGCAGATGCACCCACCGGATCAAATCATCTGGTGATCGGCCATGAAATGCTTGGCCGCGTAGTGGAAACCGGCAGTGAGGTAGCAACAGTGGGTCCGGGAGATTTTGCGGTCTTCACCGTTAGAAGGGGTTGCGAAAAATGCCTTCCTTGTATGAACAACCGCAGTGACCTTTGCCAGACAGGCGACTATAACGAACGGGGAATCAAAAGCATCCATGGATTTGAGACAGAATTTGTCGTGGATGATGAACAGTATATCGTTAAGGTTCCCGAAAGCGCCAGATCGGTCGGCATACTAGCTGAACCGATGTCGGTTGCAGAAAAGGCAATCGATGAAGCTTTAAAAATTCAGGCGGGACGAATCCCGGGAAGTGCCGATCAGCCGTGGATCACTGGAAAGAAGGCCGTGATAGCCGGCATTGGTGCAATCGGCATCCTCTGCGCGGTTGCCTTACGCCTGCGGGGTGCAGAAGTTATAGGAATAGATATCGTCGATGAAAATTCGCAGAGGCCGCAAATCCTTAAACAACTTGGCGGAAGCTATCTGAACTCCAGGGAGGTAATGATCGAAGATCTCGACGATCTCCTCGGTCAGGTTGATTTTATATTTGAAGCCGCAGGGGTACCGCAATTAGGTTTCGAACTGATCGATGTTCTAGGGATCAACGGTATCTATGTAATGACCGGAATACCTGGAGAAGGCAAGCCGGTTTGTATTCCAGGCGCCGAAACAATGGCGCAAATAGTGCTTAAAAACCAGGTGATCATGGGAAGTGTTAACGCGAGCCGCCTCCATTTTGAACTCGGGATAAAGGATCTCGAAAAAGCAAAAAATAAATGGGGAACCGTCATTGACGAGCTAATTACAATGAGGGTTCATTACAGCGATTTTGAGCGGGCTCTGAACTTCCGGTCGCAGGATGATATCAAAACCGTTATCGTCTGGGAATAATACGAAGAATAGCCCTCCACTAAACAAACGCGCCGAAAAGAAATTTCTTTTGACGTTTTGATTTGACGTTTAATCAGATTTGGCTTTTGACTTTAGGCTTTTGACTTTCGACTTTTGACTTTTGACTTTTGACTTTTTAATATGTATCTTCTATTTCGCTGTCCTCTTCTTCCGCTTCATGCTGAGCAGCTACTCTCCTGTTCATATCGGCTTCTGCAGCCTGGTAGGCACGATCGAGGGATGAGGGAGTTGCAGGGTCCAACGCCGACTGTTTCATTTCTCTTCTCTCGGTAAGTAGTCCGCTAACGATCAAACCGGAAATACCCACAAACAGGAAACTGAATGTTGCGGCCTTATTGTGAGAAAAATTACCGATCCACGGTGCGAGAATAGCAAGCAGGCTTAACCCCGCATCAGCAGCCAGATGAGTTCTGAACGGAACCTTTTTGAAGAGGCCCCATTCAGCTCTTGTCAGCAGCGCCGAAGAGAGCATTATGCCGCCCAGGGTCCGGGCAAAAATTGAGGCCCTTGAATTTTTGCTAAAACGCGAAAGCTCTGGCGACAATGCTGTTACCGGAATAAACAACAGTTCCGCTATCCCGTGCATCTTTCTTGAAATTACTCTTTCCATAACAGTAGCCTTTATCTATATAACTATGATTGTATTGATCGGTTTTACATGTTTTACTCGCCGCAGGTAATCTGGCCAATCCTTATCCCCGGTGCCAGAGTGAAAACTTTTACTTCCATTTCTTACTTATCAATTCAAAACAGTTGTGGTATGGAGAAACTTTCGGTATGGCGTTCGGAAGCTGACTTAACTTCGTTTCCTGCCCTGTATGGAGAAATTCAGGCAGACGTAGTGATCCTAGGTGGTGGAATAACGGGTATCACTGCGGCCTACCTGTTATCTAAGGCTGGCAAATCGGTCGCCCTGCTCGAAGCTAGAAAGACGGGACTTGGGTCAACCGGGTTCTCAACAGGGAATTTGTACGCTCCCATTGGAGGCGAAGGCCTTAATAAGATCGCTTCGAATTTTGATAACGAAAAGCTCCGGGCAGTTGTCGCATCAAGGGCTGCAGCAGTAGATCTGATTGAACAGGTGGTCAGGACAAACCAGATTGACTGCGACTTTAAACGTGTTCCCTGGTGCCTGTTTACAGTTGATGGTTCCATGCAGTCATTTATCCTGAACGAACGCGAAGCGGCCGCTGAAGCCGGACTGCCAATAGTTTCTTCGGTACCCTACCCTCATGCAGTCGAGGATGGATTTTCTATCACCGGGCAGGCACAGTTTAATCCCTTAAAATACGTTACTTCTCTGGCTTCGATCACGCAATCGGTCAACTGCAGGATATTTGAAAATACCCACGCCGTAAAGATAGAGGAAGGCGAACAGTGTACGGTCGAAACAGAAAACGGAAAAGTAACCGCTTCAAAGATCATTATGGCGACGCATACGCCTAAAGGACTTTACGCCGTCCATACAGTACTCGGTCCTTACAGGGAATATGCGGTTGCAGCCATGCTGAGAGGCAGTTCTCCGGGTTCCGGAATCTTTTGGGAGATGCAGGAAAGCGAACACTATTCCATACGGACTTATGACACAACAGCAGGGCCTGTGATAATCGCATTGGGCGAAACGCATAAAGTAGGCCAGCAGGAAGAAAACCTGGAATGCTACAATAAACTCGAGGAGTTTCTACGCAAACGGTTCGATGTTGCTTCGGTTTTGTATAAATGGTCCGCGCAACAATATAAGTCAGCTGATACGCTCCCATATATCGGAACCAGCTTCGCAGAAAGTAAAACATATATCGCTACGGGGTTTGCTGCCGACGGGCTTACGTACGGAACCCTGGCCGCCATGATCATTACCGATGAGATATTGGGGAATCATAATAAATGGAGTAAAACCTACGATGCCTCGCGCATTACGCCGCTCGCTTCGGCTAAGAAGTTCGTTAAGGAAAATGTAAACGTTGCTTATGAGCTTGTAAAAGACTGGCTGAGCAAGGATGTTGAAAAATTTTCGGATGTCCGGCCTTACAGCGGCAAGATCATGGAGATCGAAGGAACGAAACATGGCGTCCACCGCGATGGTGACGGAAACCTTCACGTCGTGTCTGCGGTTTGCCCGCATATGGGATGCATTGTTCACTGGAACACCGCTGAGCAGACCTGGGATTGTCCATGCCATGGAAGCCGGTTTACCACAGACGGTGAAGTGATCGAGGGTCCGGCAATCAATCCACTTAGGAAAATTGGCGGCTAACGACCGGCTACCAGCGAAGACGCACGATAGGCTAATGGTTAACGTCTCGGCTGGTTCTCGTTCGGTATAAAGTGCCCTGTGCCGGCATTATAGTGAAGGGGCGGAGAGGAAAGGATTAACCATACCTTAAGCAGGAGCAGTCAGAATTACCCTTTACTGAGGTAAATCCGGTTTCTGCACCTTGATCGGCAGTGTGGTAATGGAATGGAGAAACGCCACAATTGCTTCCCGCTCCTCAAGGGTCAGGCCAAGAGGTTTCAGTAAGGGATCCGTTTTTGGGAACAGCGGATCGTTCATCTGCTCCTGCTTTCGGGCGGGCGAAGGCATTCCGGAGTTATAAAGGTTCATGATGCCATTCATATCAGGAAAGATGCCGTTATGGAACCACGGAGCCGTACGCATTACATTCCTTAATCCAGGCGTCTTGAACTTGCCCACATCTTCCGGCTTCCCGGTAATGTTGTAAAGCCCCAGATCCTCATACTTACGCCCGTAATACGTTAACCCGACATTATGCAGCTGATTATCAGTAAACAGCGGGCCGTTATGGCAGTTCATGCAGCGCCCCTTGGTCCGGAAAATATGCAAACCATGCAGTTCCTGATCAGTAAGGCTGTTCTTATCCCCGGCAAGGAACCTGTCAAAATCCGTCCTCCGTGTAACCAGCGTGCGTTGAAAGGTGGCCAGACCCGCAAGTATCCTGTCGCCCGTAATATGCTCGTCGCCAAACGCCGCCGAAAACAAAGGTCCGTACCCTTTTATCTTGCTCAGCTTGTCGGCAAGGAGGGTAAAGTCCTGGTGCATTTCAAGCTTTGAACTGATCGGTTCGATAGCCTGATCTTCGAGGCTTTTAGCACGGCCGTCCCAGAACAGTCGCTTGTAAAACCAGACATTTTCCAACGAAGGGGCATTGCGTTTAGTACTGGCCATATCATGACCGAATGAGAATTGCTTGCCGTCTGCGTAATTCAGATCCGGCGCATGGCAGCTCACGCAGGCGATCTGATTGGAACCCGAAAGCCGTGGATCAAAGAACAGCACATTGCCAAGATGGGCAACCTTCCTCACCGAGTCATTTTTAAGATCAACCGGCGACGGTGGAAGCTGTCCGAGTTCGGTAAAATCAACTCCCGGATCAACATGGGCCTTCGGCCATTGCGAAGGAGCCAGCGAATAGATCGTCCGAAGAGAATCGATCGGTATCTCGCCATGAAAATAGATGGTATAAGACCTGAATGAAATTATTGTCAGACAAACCAGTACGGCACCTATACCAAATAAAGCTTTTCTCATCGTCAAAAGTAAAAATTAAGCGAGGCGTTAAATGAGAACCTGCTTTTTCCCATCACAAAAGTAGAATTAGCAAATGAAAGCTGCTCATCGGTTCGTGACCAATAACTTACGCCACCTGTGATGCCCGCATTGAACTGCTTCAAAAATGAATGCGCGATGTAACCGAGCTCACCGGAAATACCCACTGCCGAACTCGTATGGTAATCATAATCGGGATAAACTACACCGGTTGTAAATACGGTTTCCTGCGATTGAGGTACGGAGATTGAACTTGCTACCGGAATGCGATATGCCAGCTGTACTCCCGAAAACCACTTCCCTTTTCCTTTCGAGAGATAAAGATTAGTCTCAATTCGAGGCTCCACTACACTATGATCAACAAAATGCGCCGAGCTGATATCCCTGCGTTGAACAGCATCATAGATGATGCCGGCACCAAATTCCGGACTTATTTCTTTTCTGACGAGTCGCGCGAGATAGCTCCCTTCAACAAATGTTCTGTTATAGAAATAACTCGAAGCCCGCAGCCGCAGATCATGGTCGTAGCCGTCAAAAAAAGAAAAGGTTGCTGAAAGCTGATGATTAACGGCTTCTGACCTGCCGGTCATCAGGATATCCGCATCCAGCTTGTTCAGCAAAAATTCATTACTTATCGTGTCGCGTGAAGAATTCGTCAGCTCCTTGCCATTCCGTTCCAGGAGGTGGCTGTAGTCCGCCCGAAAGCGAATATCAAACCGGCCTGCAGAACCGGCGTAGTTTACCAAAGCTCCCGAAAGGCGCTTCGTTTTAACGTCTGTCTGAGCACCGTGCCGTGTCTTATCCAAAAAACCATAGCCGCGCAGGTAGTAGTTTATCCTATCGGGATAACCAAGGCTTAACTTAAAATCAGGGTTCTTATAGTCGACATTAATATTTTCCGATCCAAATCCAAGCTTCACCGCTGCGCCGAAAAGGTGCTTCCCGAGGCGCAGAGAGAGCTCCGGAGCAATTTCCAGGTCAAACTGGTCAATCTCCGGCCGTGGGTCAACCGAACGGGTGCTCGAGCGGTACCTATAGTTCAAATTTGTGCCGGCATATAGCCGATCATTAACGAGCACATAAACCGCGGTTCCTCCCATCTCATAGGCGAGCCGCTCGAATTTCCCTGCCTTTATCGATCCGTAGTAATATGGGGTCATATCATCCCCGGTCCCTTTTGCCGACCATGCCAGGCTGTCCTGCCAAACACGGCCAAAAGAGAAATATCCGGAAAACTTGAACCGGTTGAGGGTACTGATACCCTCGGTATAAACCTGTGCTTCCGTTCCGGTTTCAGCTTGCTGGGCGCGCCGAAAGTGGCCGTCATATCCACTGAAACTGATATCCGCTTTTCCGGTCCGGTAAATAGCACTGTTCAACAACTGCGTGCCATTGCTCATAGACCAGGCCGTCAGAGCCCTTTCCTGCTTGAAGAAGTATAAAGAATCTGCACTCCCCTGCGCAAATGCAGGGAAGTGCAGACTTATCCCGATAAGACAAACTGATAACAAGTATTTCACCTGCGGCTATTTAAATACACTTTTGGTAACATCAGGAGTGTTCAGCTCCGTAAAGTCATTTGCCGAGTTGTTGGTATCTTTTAATACCACCCTGCCGTTAACCGTTTTGGAAGTCTTTCTGATCAGGGATTGAGATGAGTACTGCCCCTTGCTTACAAACACTGGTCCGGCATCGAGCCCGTCGTGCAGTTTGCGTGGAATGCGGCTTGTTTCCAACGGCACCTGGATCTGCACGGCATCAAGAAGCAGTGTATTCGGTACCTGATAGAAATAGTCAGTAGATGTCGTGATCGAAGTTTCGTCGGGCGAAGGGTACTTTTTCCAGGCCGATACCGGCTGAGACGATTTAAACAGGACGTATGCATCACGTCCAGTCGCATCCAGGATCAGATCCTTGCCAACACCGCGTGCATAATTCACCATGTTTGTTATGGCCGGGTTGTCCATGTCAGTGGCGAGCGGGGTGTTACCGGGGAAATCGCCAAGGTATACTTCAAAATCAGCGCCACTGAGGTCTACCGTCAGCGACGGATCTTTGACCGTAACCTCCTTACCCGTGTTATTCGTGAACGGGGCTTTATGATTTAATGCTGTTCCTGCAATGATGATACTTTTGCCAGGCAATACAGCGTGTTGCTTTCCGGTTCCGGGAATCATGAACAAACTGCGGGCATACGTGTAATTCTCATTCGCATTCACATCATTCATGCCGATCGACTTTGTCCAGTCGTACTGGCCATTCGAGCGAAGATACGGTAAAGAAAAATCGATCGAGCTGAGCCTCGTATTCACGCCTTCGACCTGAGCGAAATAAAGGCTGTCAGCGTATAGGATTTCATTTGAATTATTATAGATCTCAATGAACTGGTCGCGGAAGGACGCGCCATTTGATGTATGTGAACCGGCATAATAGATCTGTTTGAACACCCAACCGCCAACGCGACCAGCTTTGATGTCAATGTTTAAAGAGGTGGAAGCGTCGCTGACCGTCTTATTGGTAAGTGTGCCATTCAGGACTACATCATCTTCCACAAAAGTACCGGTAATGGTCGTATAATCTTCTGCTTTTACGGTAAGTGTAGCCTTCACATCGTAATTTCCAGGCGATATGCTGGAAAAGTTGACCACTCCGGAAGCATCAGCTTTCGCTGTGTTTACCTTTCCGCTGGTCAGGTTGGTGGCCGTGATCTCGGCGTCGGCAAGGTTAAAAGTATAGCCGCTTAATGCCTGATCCAGCGCAACAGTGACCTTCAGAGAAACCGCCTGGAGTTCATTTGGTTCCTTTTTGCATGATGCTCCCGCGATGACCACGGCTACCATGAGAATTGATAAGAGTTTTTTCATATGATTAAAATTTAACGGAGACCTGAGCTCCTACACTGATAGGTTGCTGATACGTATACAGAGTCTTCGACACGCGATCGTAATACCGTTGCCGGAGGTTCAGGAAGTTGTATGCATTGATGGAAAATCGATACTTCTTATTTATTTCTTTAGCCACCCGGAGTGAAAAATTGGCGTAAGCAAACGGATTACTTTTCTCTGATCCTGCAGATGTTTGTTTAACCAGATGGCCGTAGTCGGGATCGGCAGGATCAAAACTGTCGATCATAAATACCCTGGAATCCTTATCGAGATAAGCAAAGGGATACTCGTCCCTGCTTAATGACTTCCTGGTGTCCTTCCACACGATATCGGTGATGATGGAAAGAACAAAGCCGAGCCGCGGCAGATGAGTATCGGTATTCAGTCTAGAAGATAAGTATGCATTCTCAAACGAGGCCGGATTGTATATACCATACCACGCCTTCTTGTCAGCCAGAATATCTTCCTCAGCTGCCTGAACGATCCTCTTACCTGCATTGTGATATCTGCTATAGTTAAAAGCGGTACTAAAAGAGATACTCGTTGCAATGGCTCTGATCTTTTTGGTATTCAGAAGCCACTCTAGTCCGAAATTATCTGAATTTACATTATTGGTCGCTACACTTGATGAGAGTCCCGGTGTAATAAAGGTCCGACCGGTTGGAGCATAGGTCGGCTTCTGTCCCGCTACGGCAGTATACGTATATTCAGGAGCCGCAACACCCATAATGAGCGACTCTGCGTTGAAGCCGTCCTCCGATCTTTTATAATACCCAAAAAGCGAAGTATTGAAATGTTTTTTCTTCAGGTTTAATCCGGCCTCGGCCTGTGTCGACTTCGATGGTCTGAGAGACGAATTGTCGGGTGTATATTTCCAGGTATATACCAGTAGCAGGCTTTCCCGTACGTCGCCCGTATAGTAATTGATGAGCGGGATATCAAAATAGGTCGGTCCCGGATAGCGGAACGCCATCGTAGGAGCTTTTGTAGCGATCCCGTAGGCAAGATTGAGGCTGAGATCTTTTTTGAGCTGATACCTTGCGTTTATCCTCGGCTGCCAGCTGCCAAACCCGTTCTGCAGGTCATACCGGAGACCTGCAGAAATACTGAGTTCACGCGAAAGGAGATCGAATTTGAAGCGGTCTTCTACGTACATTCCGATGTTAACCAGGGCTGGCACGATCTGAAAGTCATAAGGCCTTTCATTCTTGGATCCGGAATTGGCAAACCGGGGACGCTCAGAGTCGAACAGCACCCCATCGCCCTCATTGGAGCTGTACAGCACGTTCGATCCGAAATCCAGATGATGCAGGACCTTTCCGGTTACCAGCTGGTTAGATACGGAAAGGCTTCCGATGAAGTTAACCGGTCTTCCCAGAATATGATCAACTGCGGTATAATTACCCGGAATATAGAATCCTTCGTATACGCCGGTTGTGTCCTTGTCGGCAACGCCCTTAGGCGCCCCGTTAAGCCACCACTGCGAGTAGGTCTCTGATCGTCCGGCATTAAATCCGAGGTTAAGATCAACCCGTCTGACCAAATGATGGCGAATCTCGACAGACGTCCGGTTACTGACACTGTACTGAGCATTCTTCGACCACGTAAGAAGGTCCCGGCCATCGTCCGGATCTTGTTTCGCATTATCCAGTTTTTTACTGAGGTCCACAGCGAGCGTATTCTTTACGGCAGACCCGAACCGTTTGGTCCACATCAGCCCGCCGCTGATACGGTCGTACGTTTTCATCTTATCCCGTGGATCAGCGTTACTGAACAGATAATTGAAATTGGTATTAAGAGCTCCGCGCTTCTTTCCGAGAGCGAACCCCTTTGTTAAAGAAAAGTTAGTCGATCCGGCATTGACCCTTGAGCTGAACTGATAATCCGTCTTTCCCGCCTGCCGGTTAATAAGGATCGCTCCATCGGTGAGGTCGCCGTACTTAGCCGGCGCCACGCCTGTTATTACCTCAATACTTTCAATATTATCAGCAGGTATTTCACGCAGATCCAGGCCGCCGAACGTTACATCATACCGGGTATTGTTCTCATAGTCGTTGATCATAGAACCTGTCAGGCCATACATTCCTAGGTTCTTGTTTTGCATGTTGGCATTGTTGTTTTGAGCGATCCCGTCAACAATGATGGATGTGCCCATCGCATTGTTCATAGCCGCATTATCGGTTGCAGCGGACCGCAGCGCGATATTTTGCGGCGACTGCAGATCCAGAGGCTGGACGGTCTTTCCGGGCAGATTGTTCAGCACATCGGTTATGCTGAAGGCCTGAAGCTGTTGAATAGATTCCCGGTCGAAAAGCACTGAAGAATTTGAAGCCGCTTTGTCGACACGCTCCGCAGAAATGGTAACCTCGCTTAAGCTCAGATTTTGATCTTTCAATACGATATTGAGGGGTATGAGGTAATTTTTACCCTCGACAGTAACCGTAAAAGGCTGCATCCCCACCATCCTTACCTTCAGCGTCACCGACTTAACAACCTCGGGATCAACAGTGAACCCAAATTTGCCATCGTCATCCGTATGTACACTTAGATTACTGCCCTCGATCGTTACGGTGGCAAATGCTAAGGGCTGGCCATGCTGATCATTCACCTGCCCCGTCAGCCGGACGCCTGTTTGAGCGAACGCCGGACAGGTAAACAGAAAAAGAAAAAGTAAAATTCTTGTCATCTAAATTAAGGCGCTGCAAAAATGCACTTTTCATCTTTTTATCGCAATAGTAATTTAGAATTAATCTTAATAATACTTATTTCTGATGCTGTACCACCATTTTCAGACCACGAGGCGGAGCCTTATAATCTTCTTTCCCGCTGGCTACTATGGTAAACCGTTCCGCGATCGCATGAGGCGTACCGGCCCATTCGCTACTGAGCATACCGTAAACCAGCTTATCTTTGACTTCGCCATCCTTCATTCGGTGTTCCCTCAGACGCCCCTCCAGAAGAAACCCCAGACGCTCATATAAACGGACGCCGACTAAATTTTCCGGATCGGTGTACAGATAGATCCGGTTAAGCTCAAGTACGTAAAACGAATAATCCAACAGCCAGGCAATAATAGCCTTGCCCAGACCTTGTCCATGCCATTCGGGATCAACGAAGATATAGATCTCCGCATTTGAAAAAACCTTGTCTATTGCCGTGATCCCGGCCATGCCTATCGCCTCTCCGTCTACCGTCCTGAACACAAGATCGAACCTGTTGGCAGATTTACTGGCACGGCTGAACCAGCTGGTTGTATCTTTGAGGCTCACGGGAATCTGCAGGTAAAGGTATTTGTTAACACGACGATCATTGATCCATTGCGTTCTTACCCGGAGATCCTTTTTAGATATAGTACCGACGTTGATGATCATGATTTACAGCAGTATTACAGACAATGCTGGTCCGCCTCCTGACTTCCCACTTCCCTTAAAA
Source organism: Sphingobacteriaceae bacterium (assembly GCA_036405495.1). Taxonomy (GTDB): domain Bacteria; phylum Bacteroidota; class Bacteroidia; order Sphingobacteriales; family Sphingobacteriaceae; genus DASWTL01. The sequence continues at coordinate 29,220 of DASWXL010000090.1, forward strand.
AACCTGGAATTCCCCCACCCGTGCCGAAACAGCTCCATATTATAATGCCACATGGCTCGTGTTTGTTCCCCTGTATGTCGACACAAAAAAGCTATTGACCGATAGAAGGCGTTCCCGATCACCACCAGCCGGCACCGTCGTCAGCCGATGAACCCACCGCAGCTTGTGCCGGCGGAGTTGCAGCAGTCTGCGGCATTGCCTTAACCGGAGCCGGACGACTGTAAGAATCGTCCTTCACGGTAACATCTTCATTGATGGACGAAATAACCGCTTTGGCATTCGTCTGAGCCGCCTGCTTCACCTTCTCGATCAGGGCCGGTGTAGAAACGGCGTCCATCAACGCAATGGTGCCGTTTATTAGCGCTCCGGGTTCTATTTCGATCCGTGCGGTTGTAATATTACCGGCAATAATAGCTGTCCCGCGGATAGTAAGGCTTTTCCGGCAGAGTATATCGCCATTGACGCGGCCTTTTATTTCCGCATCTGTGGTATAAATGTTACCGGTCACAAAAGCATCTGCTTCAACCGCCAGCCGATTCAGCGCATAAAAATCACCCGAAACCTTTTTATCCACCACTATTGAATCATGGGCGATATAGTCGCTACCCTGAACAATGATCCCGGTTTCAGGAGCCTTTTGGTTGTCACATTGTTTTCTTTCGGATCGCCTGCTGAAGAAACTAAACATCCACCTCGCTAAAGTTTGTAACTACCGTGCTGGAATTGCCGATATCAATACCCATTGCGGATTTCTTTCTACCCTGTGCCAGGCGGAGAGAGTTAAGTGCATATCCTTTGCTTGCGAGCGACTCCGGATTGGCAACCACTTCCAGTTGAGCTATTTCGCCAAACTCATTGTTAAAACAATCGATCAGATCCTGATAGTACATTCCGCCACCGCACAAATAGATCCGGTTCGTCTTCATCAAATTCGCGTCAGTAATAACGCTCCTCAGATTTGGCGAGATCACCTCGTTATAATAAACCTGGATGGCTGCTTTGCGGAGTTCGCGCAGATCCACGTTCTTTCTGTTCAGGTAGATATAACCCTTTTGAAAAGCATCATCCAGCAAATGGGCGTTCCGGAATTCCAGGTAATAACTTTTCTTTAATTCGTTCAGCATGATATTCACAGCATATCTGATGCCATGCGTACTCACCATAGATTGTTCGATTATTCCAGAGTCGGTGCTCAGAATAGACTCAAACGTCCCGAATCCGCAGCTTAACACAAAAAAACTTCCGTTAACAGCCGGTTCACTCTTTCTGATAGCGATGGTACAACCCACGATCTCGGGGATAACGTCCACCTGCTGAACGTCCAGAACAACTGTCTTCTTTGCAGAGTTGCTATAGGTCGATCCGTCGAATTCAATGATATGTGTCTTTCTGAGAAAATCGATCGCCTTATCCTTATAAATATGAAAGCTTGAATAAGGAAAGCCTGTGGTGATAGTAAGTGGTTGCTCCACCGTCTCATGCGCAAGTAACATCGCTGACTTTGCCAGCAATTGAAAATCCACATCATCAGGCGATGAATTGATAAGTTTATGCGGAAACTGACCTTCATTAAGTGCCAGTCCGCCGCAGATATACCATTTATTATCATGATGGATCTTTAACCCATTTAATAAATTTCTTGAGGTATTACTCAGATTAGAATTATTGCTCTCGATTAAACTTGAAAACGATTGTACGGTAAACATTAACGATGCGAATTTTTATGATCCAATAAAATATTTGTAAGTCTCTGTCGGCTAGTCTTCAACTACCTGTTCCATGGACAGGCAGCCGTTATAAACAGCGCCCTGCTCCATCATGAGCCTTTGTGTGTGAAGCTTTCCGGAAATTTTCGCTGTGCTCCGGATCTCGATTGAGCCCGCTGTAAGGTTCCCGTTCACTGTACCGCAAACGATGATGGACTTAGCATTTATATTCCCTTCTATCAGTCCCTGCTCACCCACGATGACATTGTCGGAGTGAACAATATCTCCTACCAATGTCCCTTCGAGCTGAACTGCTGCAGCCGATTTGATCCGACCTTCCAGAACAACTCCTTCGCTGATCAGGCTAGGTATCTTTCGTACGGTCTTTACCTGTTTGGGAGAAGCTTTTTCCATTAATTTAATGTTATTGAACGTTCAGAAATACTACCGGATCTACGGCCTTGTTATTCCTTCTCACCTCATAATGGAGGTGGTTGCCGGTCGAACGTCCGGTTGAACCGATCAATCCGATAACCTTACCCGCACCGATACTGCTACCCTCACTGACAAGTACCTTAGAAAGATGTCCATAGAGTGTTTGGTAACCGTTCCGGTGCTTGATCCGGACACAGTTCCCATAACCATCGTCCCAACCTGCGAATACAACAACTCCGGCAGCCGTACTTTTTACATGATCTCCTTTGCGGCCTTTAAAATCTACCCCTGAATGAAACTCGCCCCGCCTTGAATGGAAAGGGTTATTCCTGTATCCGTAAGAAGAAGTTATGGCAGGATGGCCGGGAAAGCCTATCGGTGTTGACATCAATCCGGAAAAGACGTTTTCAAGGTACCGGTCAAACAATCTATACCTCTCCGGCAGCGTAAAGCTCTCTGTCTGGTCATCACCACCGACAGATTCACTAGAAAACCCCTTTACCCCTCTCTCTCTCAAATACCTGTTGATCTTCTCGAGCCTGCTTTCAATACTTTCTATATAATTCCGTGCATAAACGCTATCCATTGGCGCGGGGATCTGCCCTTTTAACTCTATGATCCTTGAAGTCAACCTCCGCCGTTCGTCCTCATTCTTTTTAACGCGTCCATATAGCATGACGCTTGCAAACAGCAAACACAGTACTATTGCCACAACCAAAGCGAGATAGTGCTTTACGTTACAGATATGTCTGGATGGGATATTTAACGATCTGCTCCGGCCCTTTTCGTGATCAATAATTATTATCGTACTTAGCCCTTTTCTGGAAAACATCTTGTTAATAAACGGTCGTGCTATCTATTCACACTTCCCGTACCTGGCGCAAAAGTTCCGCTTTGCCACTTCAGAAAAAAAAGAAACTTACCCATTGCCCGGATTTCCGTTTTAAATGGCCAATATTCAAGGACAAAAAGGGGGAAACGCTATCAGGCATAACGGTCGGGTACCGGTTTTATGAATTTGCTCGTACCTTCGCGCAAATTTAATTTCCGTCTGTACCGGAAATCAGAGAAGTTGTTACTATGAGAAATGCGTTCCTTTTAATTTTTATTCTGAATTGGTGCGTGAATTCTGCCCAGGCAGCTTATGGATCAAGTGCTGATACATTAACAAAAGTTGCGGACACTATCGGCTCTGGAAATGACAGCCAGATGAGGTCTTACGACCTGATGCGGCCGTCCCACTATTTCAGTTTCCTTGCGAATAATTTCAAGCATCAGGCTACCGCTCCTTTCAATCTTCGTCCTAAGGAATGGACTTACCTGGGCGCCTTCGCTATCGTAACGGGGGCAACAATGTTTGTTGATCAACCCTTGAATGATGAAGCATTCAGCTTCACCGAAAAGCATAACGGATTCCGGAAAGTAAGCGATAAGATCAGCAGTGCCGGCGGCGTCTATCAGGCCATAACGTTGGGTGTGCTCGGAAGTACAGGGATCATGTTAAAAAATGAGAAACTTGTGAATACTACCCTCCTGGCAAGCCAGGCATTTGTAACCAGTTCCGTCTGGGGACATTTATTCAAAAAGATATCCGGAAGGGAACGACCCTCACGGTATATCGGCCAGGGCAAAGCATCACCGGCATTCCGGGGACCATTTTCGGACCTGGGACGTGATCGCTATGGTGAAAAGCTGACAAGCTCATTCCCTTCAGGCCATACTATAGTGGCTTTTTCTGCCGCCACAGTCTATGCTATGGAATATAGTGACAAACCGCTGATACCGGTCATCTCCTACGCCGCGGCCGGTATTATGGGAGCAAGCCGCATCATATCGAACCAACACTGGTTTTCAGATGTATTGGTGGGTGCCACGTTAGGACATGTTTACGGGCGACAGGTTGTACGAAACTATCGCCGCAGGACTACGGCGTCGGATACAGAGCATGAACAAAAATTATCCGTCACCCTCGGCTATAATAGTGGGATGATTTTACCGGCGCTGACTTACCGGCTGAATGGCAGGTAATAACCGATGCCTTGCAGATCCATCCGACAATTTGTGGCTTTTAGCCACACATTCAGGCTGTTCGCCGCGTTAAATTTTCACAAATGTTCTTGTTGATCGTCTTTTGAAGTATCATGAAGAAAAATGTACTACTTAAGACAATCATTCTTTTGCTGACCAGCTTTCCTAATGGTAGTTACGCACAGGAAACAATCTCATCTATAGGCGGGACGGTTACAGAAAAGGTAACAGGACAGAAGATCCCCGGCGCGGCTGTAACCATCCACGGCACCCAACACATTGCCATTACTGATTCACTGGGAAAATTTCACTTTTCAAAAGTTAAAATCGGAAAACACGTTCTGGAGATAAAGGCGCTCGGCTACAGATCATTGATACTGACCGATCAGGTACTTACCGCCGGAAAGACGCTTGAGTTAAATCTGGGGTTAGACTTCCAGGCAGTGATGATGAAAGAATTTGTAGTGAACAGCGGCAGATCAGCTGCCGTGAATTCATCGGCACTCGTCAGTGCGCGTGGCGTCAATATGGAACAAGCTAACCGCTATGCCGGAAATTTTGGTGATATCAGCCGTCAGGTTGCCAACTTCGCAGGGGTAAATGCCCAGGGCGATATCCGAAACGACATTGTGGTACGAGGCAACTCACCCAATAACCTTTTATGGCGTTTAGAGGGGATTGACATTCCCAATCCAAATCACTTTTCGTTCGCTGGTACCACCGGAGGTTACTTTAGTGTGCTGAACAACAACATGCTCGCCACATCCGATTTTATGACAGGCGCCTTCCCCTCAGAATACGGCAATAAGAACGGTGCCGTTTTAGATGTCCGCCTGAAAAAAGGAAACGACCAGAAGAGGGAATATACCTTCCAGGCCGGGCTCAATGGTTTGGAATTGGGTGCCGAAGGCCCTTTTGCCAGCAACAATAAAAACACCTTCATCGCTCATTACCGCCACTTCGATCTTTCAGGCATAAAGAAACTGGGCGTCGATCTGAACATGAGCGGCCTTCCTTCTTTCCAGGACTTGAACTTCAAGGTTCATCTTCCCAACCCGAAAGGGTCCACTTCGATCTTCGGCATCGGCGGCCTAAGTTCCATTTCATTACTGGAGAGCCAGAGTGACGCATCCGACTGGAGCTTCTCAGATAAAGCGGAAGACCTGCACTTTAAATCGAACATGGGCATTATCGGTGTTGCCAACACCTATCTTTGGAACCCTACAACTACCACCAAAGTTGCATTTGCAGCTTCAGGAAACGAAATAAATGCCATCCGAACCTTTGTCATTCCGGATGAACCATCAAAGCTTAAGGAAGACCTTCAACTTACCACTTCTCAGGCCCAACTAAAACTGGATCTGAATAAACGATTTACGGGAGGTCAGTCAATGAAGACCGGCTTGTCATTCACCGGTATCTTTTATAAGCACTACCAGAAGGAAGTTAATGAACACGACACCTATGACGTCAACATGAACACCAATGGCAACACCGGATTGGCACAGGGTTATATCAGTTACCGGCACCAGTATGATCAGATAACGGTGAACACCGGTTTATACGGCCAATACTTAACCCTGAACAATACCTATAGTATTGAACCAAGGATGTCGATCAGCTATCAAATGGCAGACAAGCAAACACTTGCCTTCGGCTTTGGCATGCATAGCCAGTCACAATCCCTGATCTTCTACACCAGAAACTATCAGTACGACGACGGCGTAAGGCAGACCAACATGAACCTCAAGTTCTCCAGGTCGGCACACTGGGTACTAAGCCACGAATATGCTTTCCAGCCCGACGCCAGACTAAAAACCGAGGTCTACTATCAGGCACTCAGCCGGATTCCTGTATCTGACGCAAGAGGATATTACTCGGCGGTTAATGAAGGTCATGATTACAGCTTTGAGATCCCCGAGAACCTTAAAAACAAAGGAACCGGATCGAATTACGGCTTTGAGTTATCCTTCGAGAAAACGATCGCCGGTAACTTCTACGTTCTTGGCACCGGGTCGATTTTCAACTCGACCTTCAAAGGAGGCGATAACGTATCGAGAAACACGATCTTCAACAACAACTACCTGGCAAACCTGCTGACAGGCTATGAGTTTTCAACAGGATGCCGGAAACAAAATAAGCTGTCATTCGACGTTAAAGCATCGTTCTCAGGTGGAAGACCATATATTCCGGTCGACCTTAACAAATCAATTGAACAAAATGCAGAAGTATTAGATTATCAACAAGCTTACCGAAAGCGCTTGCCAGCTTACAATCGTATCGACCTCAAAGTATCCTGGCTATTTAATCGGTTGTCGTCGAACCATCTGCTTTATGCAGGTATTAATAATATACTCGACTCAAAACACATCATGAAGTACGGCTTTAACGCCGAGCAATCAAAGACCAATACGGAGTATATGCAGGGATTATTCCCGATCCTTGGTTACAGGATCCAGTTCTGATAAACACCAGACTCTTCAAGCAAAGCGGCCGTCAGATCAGACTGACGGCCGCTGTTGGAAAAAGTATCCGATCTATAAATCTCATACAGGATTCCGGACAGAATGGGCTATCTCTTACGAAGCAGCCCGCTTTCGCTTTTTTTGGTCGAGTTCTTTACCATTTTCCAGTTGATCACAAAAAGAACAACCGTGATAACCGCTACGAACAATGACTCGTAAATATCCTTCATAGAGCTGCTTCCTCCCTGCAAAACCGGCTTTTAAGAACCTTCAGAAGATCAAGCAGCTTATCAAGCCCCGCAAGCTTACTGACCACATGAACGCCAAGTTCTTCCGCTTCTGCCAGAAACCAGGCTGACGTAGTTCCGCTGTAGTAAACAAACGGAATGGACTTCAATTGCTCCATACTAAGCACATGTCGTCTGAACATACCTCCGTTTACTACGGGCATGTCGTAATCGGAAAGAATCAGGTCTGGTCGGCAGAACTGCAGTTGTTCCAATGCATCATACACAGTGGATGCTGTCCGGCATGAAAACGAATTATTTTCTAAATATCGCGATACAATCCTTAACATCAGGGGATCATCGTCAACATATAAAACGGTTACTCTCCGATCGTTCATACTCTTCGTATTTTGTTCAAAGATTTCTCTTTGTCACAATAGAAAAAAAAGAAACTTACCCACTGCCCGGATTTACATTTTAAATGGCCGATATTAAACGACAGAACACCTGACACGACGGATATTAAACTGTCTGCAATGCTGACTAAGAACTAGTAAGCAACAGAAGAGAAAGCATTTAATTTCTCGCAACGATCGTTCGTTGTATTCCAGTGAAGAGACACCGATAACTCCGAATAGGAAATATTTGTCTGATAATCCAGAATGTGAAAGCCTTCCGCCAAATACAACTCCAGCATTGATGTATTTTTAAAAAAAACATTAACATTTAATCGCTGGTGCCTTCTCTTTACAATATTTAACAGCTTACGGCCCACATTACACCAACGAAAATTCTCCGAAGGATAAATTCCGATAATATGATTATCGACCATTGCAATAAAGCCGGCCATATCAAGGCCCACCCGGGCAATGATGAAGTCAGCAACCGGAACAATTGTTGCTTTCATTTCATCCCGCTGGTACGAGAGTGCCCTCTCAGTCATAAAGCTGTGCATTCGTTGATTTGCTTCATCAAACAGATGAAGGATCTCCGGTAAAGCTGAAGCTGGACAGTTATCCCTGATTTCGAAGTTTACTTTATTCATTTTCGTAGTATCAAATTATGCGTTAAGGAAACATCCTAGGATCCCGTACACCTTATGGTTAAGATCAGGACTACTTAACGACAACCGACCGTGTCCGAACTGCTGCAGCGCCAAAGAATCCCCGGACGTTCTTATTCGAAGGATTCTTTTTATCCACGACATTTGTGGGAATATTGGCATAAGGGCTGTCGAACATGCCTCCTTTATTGATCTGTATATTCATTTCCCTGAGGAAGGTATAAGCTTGTTCCGAAAGCGACCAGGTCTCCAGCCTTATCCGGTCGTCCTTTTTGAAAGGGTCGCCATGAAACTCAACTTCCCTCAGATAGTTCCCGTTAACGTATTTATCATCGGTAACCACCAGATCCTTCGCCCTGTTCATCAAGGTGTCGTTCTTAAACACTTTGAACCGGTAAAAATCAGCAATATCACCTGCCGGTTCCTGCCCATAGAACAGAACATAATGTCCTTCATCTTTCAATACGCTCTTCTTATGATAAACAACCGTCAGAGAATCAATCTCGAGTGGTCTTTTTACAATTGTTTTTGCTTCATACTCCTGATCATCAAATTTGATATTGAGGGTGTATGTTGTGCCTGCTTCGGCACGGAATTGCGGTGATGTCACATACCGGCCATCCGCTCTTTCCTGCAGCATTTCCGGCTCGCCTTCCCCGCCTGAGATCGTCACACTGGCACCTTTAACATAGGTAAAGCCCTGGTCTCCCAAAAATGGAGCACTGTAACTCAGCGTAACGGCGTGTTCGCCCGCCTGATCAGTGATCCAGCCATCCACAACCAGCTGGCTCTCCTTTTGCGGAAGGTCCAGATCCATTTCTTCTTCGCATGCCGTAAGAAAGGCGGCAGCACCGATCAACAAAATACCTGCAAGTTTTATATTATATCTTAGTTTCATTGCTTTGGTTAAAATTTGAAATTATAGGTAACAGAAGGCAGCATAAAGCCAAAGACAGATAACTTGATGGCTTCTGATTTCTGAGGCTGGTCTTCATTCTGGCGAAGGAAGAGGCTGAAGGCATTTTTCCGTGAATACAGGTTATACACCGAAAACACCCATTCGCTCCGGAATCTTTTACCAGGTCTGATAGTTCCCTTTCTTGTGGCCGAAAGATCCAGCCGGTGATTATCAGGCAGACGAAAATTGTTACGGCCATTATCAGAGCTTACCGGAACAATGAGGCCATCCCATTCGAATTTTCCATCAGGAAGCGTTGTTGCCATACCAGTACCATAGACAAAGTTAGCCGACATACTCCACCTGTTGTTAAGTTCCACATTTGCCATAAAATTAAGGTTATGAATCTTATCATACTTTCCCGGATAGTATCGTCCGTTGTTGATACCTTCAATTTTTCTTTCTGTTTTTGCCAGGGTGTATCCCACAATCCCGGTCAGTTTACCGGCGCTTTTCTTACCTGAAAACTCCAGACCATAAGAGCGGCCATCACCAAACAACAGTTCTGCCTCAATATTCGTATTAAGGACGAGATCTGCATTGTCGATGTAGTCGACCTGATTATACAATTTCTTATAAAATGCTTCCAGACCAAGTTCATAGGTGTTATTTCGCAGGTTTTTGAAATAACCCAGTACAAACTGGTCGCTGAGTTCGGGTTTGACATATTCTGTTGTCGGCAACCAGATATCGAATGGCGACGAGGCATTTGAATTAGAAACCAGGTGAACATACTGACTGATCCGCCCATAGCTGAACTTTATCGACGACTCGTCGTCAAGGCTGTAACGTGCATTGACACGTGGCTCTGCATTAAAATATCGCTTAACAGATTGTCCTTTACTGTATCCCCTAGGGTTAACCGCCTCTTTTCTCTTACCGGTTTCGCCCACGTAATCGTATATAGTTTGTTTACCCAGATAGTCATATGCCGAGACCCTAAGACCATAGTTAAGTAACAGCCTTTCGTTGATATTCCATTCATGATTCACAAAGGCACCTGCCTCAAAAGAAAACCGGTCGGGAATATTTCGTTGAATGAAAAATGAGCCGTCGCCTGGAGTAATTTTTCCTAGGCCGAACTTGTAGTAAAGGGCAGAACCACCGAATGTAAGCGTGTTGTTGCCGGCGTAGTAGTTAAAAGTAAGATTGCTTCCGATGTTATGGATATCCGACTCCAGTTCAAAGGCCTCCGGCCCCGACGGCACTCCTGCCGTATACTTGTATTTACTGCTGAAGGCCTCCAGTTTGGAACGGAAATTATCCGAGAAAAACCTGGAATACTGCAGCGAAAACAGCTGGTTTTTATAGTCGAGAGCCAGCTTTTCGTCAAAAGAAAACACATCGGTACTGGCGTACGCTGAAAAAGCCAGGCGATTTTTGGCATTGATTATATAGTCAGCTCTTCCTGTAAGGTCGTAAAAATACAGCTGGTTCTCGCCTGGTTTCTGATCTTCGGAAAATTTTATAAATCTATCACCATAAGTTCTCCTTCCTGCGATTTTTACTGAGCCTTTGTCTTCAACAAATGGAACTTCGGCGGCCAGGCGGGCCGAAATCAACCCGATACCCCCCGATACTGAGGGACTTTTCAAATCACCTGGTTTAGTCGTCACATCCAGAATTGAACTCAGGCGACCACCATACTGAGCAGGAAAACCACCCTTCAACAACGTGACTTCCTTAACAACATCCGGATTGAAAACAGAAAACATCCCCATCAAATGAGAACTATTGTATATCGGTGCGCCGTCCAGCAGAATCAGATTCTGATCTATTCCTCCACCGCGGACTGAAAAGCCGGTAGCTCCCTCACCCGGGGAGATCACCCCCGGAAGCATCTGAACGCTCCGGATCACATCGACTTCGCCTAACAACGCCGGCATAGCTTTGATCGTAGCTTGATTTAATTTCTCCAGACTGACATCACTTCGCATCACGTTTTCATTCTTCTTCAGATCCGAAACCACTACCTCATTCAGCGCGCCTGCTTCAGTTTCGAGCACGATGTCTGCAAACCAGTCAGTTTGAAGATTTAGCCTTAACATGCCAGTCTTATAGCCGAGATATTTTACGACCAGGACAATCTGCCCCTTTTGTAACGCAAGCTGGAAGCTGCCATCCACTTTTGTAGAGGTACCAGTGTGCGACTGCTGCTCAATTACCGTTGCGCCAATCAAGGCTTCACCGGTTGCAGCATCTTTAACTATACCTTTCAGATTAACCTTCTCCTGAGCCCAGCCGGCGACATGCACTAATAGAAAAGCCACAACGGCAATTGATCTCTTGTTCATCATACTTACAGCGTGTATTTGATGACACAAAAGTTCGCTTCAGCGACCATTTTGAGAAAAAATTATCGCTGAAGGAAGGATATTTAGCCCTGAATGCTTGAAACGAACCGTCCACCTGAAAAAGCTCATGCATCCTGAGTCAAACCCAAGCCAGAAACGGGCTAGATTTTGGTCAAAAAGATATTTCGGAGACGCCCTACATCACGCATGGTCAGGCCGTTAATTGCAGCTTATTCTTCAACGAGATTGCTTATTAGGGTTATAATGATACAATATATATTGGGATTGTTTGTTAGCTTTTACCTTTTAACGCTTTATCAAGTGTCCGTTCCAGATCCTCAAAATTAATTGGCTTTAACAGGAAGTCGGCCTCGTTTCCCTTGAACGCGTTGGCGGAAAACTCGTCGAATGCCGTGGTGAAGATAACGTGCGCCGAGATAGATTGCAGTTCGAGGATGCCAAAGCTAAGACCGTCTTCGAGATGAACATCCATAAAAATAAGCTCCGGCTCCGGGTTACCACTAAACCACTCCACAGCCGACCGTACCGATGCAAGACGGGCGACCACCTCCAGATCAGCACTATACCGGTAAAGCAGTGATTCCAGTTTTTTTACGGCAAGACTTTCATCTTCTACAATGACAACTTTCATTTCTTAAATGGTTTATTTGATCAGGGGGATCACAGCGGTATACTCTTTCCCGTCAATTTTAAATTTAGGAATCCGCTCTGTCAGCAAGGCATAGCGGCTCACAATATTCTTCAGTCCCAATCCCGTAGATGGCATGCTGTTCATTCGCAACTGTACATTATTTCTCACAACAAGGCATCCCATGGCATCATCATATATATCGATGATCAGAGGTTCCTCCACTGAAACGATATTGTGTTTCACAGCATTCTCGATGAGCAGCTGAAGCGTCAGAGGAGCAATGAGCTGTTCCATCGAACTGGCAGAAATATTCACGTTAACCTGTAATTTCTCTTCAAATCGTATCTTGAGCAGGAAAACGAATGAACGGATAAAGTCGGTTTCAACCTTCAAAGGCACAAGCTCCTTCCCTTTCTGTTCGAGCAGATACCGGTAAGAGCGGGCAAGCTGATCAATGAATTTTTCGGAAAGATCTGCATCGATATGAACAAGTGAGCTCAGTACATTCAAACTGTTGAAAAGAAAGTGAGGATTGATCTGATTACGCAAGCTTTCGAACTGGGCCTGCGCTACGCCCTTTTCAATCCGCTCACGTTCAGAATCGGTCCTATCGGTAATGTCTCTGCAGCTCCAGACTCTTCCTGCGACCTTTCCATCGAGCTCATGGGCGACCGACAAGACCTCAAGCACTGTACCGTTGGTGAGTCTTAACTCCACGCTTATCTGCGCCGCGGGGTCACTCCTTACTTCGTCAATAACAGCTGCGATCTCAGCGGTGTCAGTAACCAGCTCCATCGCACGTTCAATAACCGGAAACATGTCGGCCCCAACCGGATTGAAGCCAAGCCGCCACATGCGCATCAGGTTATCGTTACAATAAATGATTTGTCCGGCTTTATTCGCCAGAAGGATCCCGTCGGAGGTCGACTCAATAATAACATTGTTAATAGAGAGCGATTCTTTTACAGACTGTTCCGTTTCATGCCTTTTTAATGATGAAGTGACCACCTCGTTGCAGATATTCAGAACCAGCAGATCGTCGTCGTCCCAATGCTTGTGCACAAAAAGCGAATCGTAACC
>DASWXL010000091.1:0-5411 GCA_036405495.1 Sphingobacteriaceae bacterium
AAGTATCAGCCGGTTGTTGCGGCGCCGGAGTCGGAGCCAGCGGATTTGTAGCGGCCGGTTTTGTAATTTGATTTTGGATGTCATTTGCATCTTCGTTAACCGCCCCGCCCTTCGGAATAGTGATATTCACCAGTAATGACAGTACGATCAGTGTAATGGCCAGTACCCAGGTTCCTTTCTCCAGAAAATCGCCGGTACGTTGCACGCCCATCACATTAGAACCAGAAAAACCGGAGGCAAGACCGCCACCTTTCGGGTTCTGGATCAGGATAAACAGACCTAATAATACACATACCACGATGGCCAGAACTACTAATGCAAAATACATATTTATATAATCTTAACGGGTTTCTAATTTATTAATTTGGTCGGCAAAGTAAGCGCTTTTTTCCGGGAATTTCAAACTTAATTTTCTGTAAGTATCAATGGCTTTGTGAAATAACATTTGCTCGATATAGATCTGAGCAAGTGTTTCAGACACTACATCGTTCGGATCTTCAGAGCTTCTTCGGGCCTTATTTTCAGTATCTAACTTTTCCGGGCGCGGCGGTTTTATTTGAGGTTCCTCTTTGATAAATCGCTCAATGAGGTCTTCCTCCTTCTTTTTAAGTTCAAACTGAACGGTTTTGGACGGTTGTTCTTCCGCGATCTGGTCCAGGGGCGACTGCAGGTGGAAGATATTCTCGATGATCTGTTGATTCAGTTGCTCACCGGAGTTTTTTTTTATGCCCTGACCGGCGTTCGCCTTAAGGCCTGCGTACGGCTGATAGGTGCCCGAATGTTCCTTCCTCGTTTTGTTGAGCCACCAAAGGAAAGTGTATGGCATCTTATCGTCATCATATTTAGATACCTCCTGCGTCGCCGTTTCGGCCGGTGCAGCTTCAAATGTCCGTTCAGCTTCAAATGCCGGTTCAGCTTCAAATGCCGGTTCAGCTTCCTTCGCCGGTTCAGCTTCACCCGGTTCGGCAGCCTGCTGATCATCCAACCTTTGCTCAAAGCGGAAATAGTCCGTTGCAGCGATGTTTCCGATGATCAGTTTTTGGGTTTCGTCCGGTTTTGCCGCTGCCTCAGTTTTTTCTTCAGTCGTCTTTTCGGCCATTGCCGTGTCAACGACCGGCAGATCATCCGGTGTTTCAGCAATATCATCCGGCCCGGCTCCTGCTTCGGTTTCTATTTCAGCGTCCTCGCTTACCGATTCCGGCGCAGAAGCTTCATAAGGCAGAACCTCTTCTTCAAAATCAATTGCTTCCTCGCCGGCTCCCGCTTCTTTGCTTCGTTCTATGATGATATCATCTTCCCGAACGTCGATTGCAGCTAATTCGTCGTTAAGTTCTTCGTTTTGAGCTACTGATGCAATAATCCGGTCCTTGCCTTCATTTCGCGAAGCCGCGTCTGCCGCCACCTCAGGCATCGGTTTGAAGAAGTCAGGGTTGTTAAGGACATTGAACAAAATATTCCTGTCCGGCGAATAGACAGCCGCTTTGGCCAGATGCTTGTCAAACTCCGGTGTTGCGCGATCAAAGCTTTTGACGTGAAGCGTATGAAGTATCTGTGAATAAGGAAATTTTTCAAGCAAAAATGCAATGCTTTTTTCGTCACCTGCAGCAATGCCTGCCGGATCGGTTACAAAGCCGGAGAATTTTTGGTTGTTAACTAATTGATAATTTATATGTTCCACACGTAAGCTGCAAAATATGTAAGCTACTAAAACTCTACCAATTGGCAAATGCCCGGTTAAAAATATCCTCTGTCAGCTCCCGGTTTATTTCCGGGATCAGCTCTCGTTCCCAATCCGGAATAGACTGCCTTGACGGGTCGAATTCTTTGTACCTTGTAAACGACTGTTCAAAACTATCGTCAGCCTTTATGGCATTTGTATATTTAACACTTACTGTAATTGTTAACCGGTTCAGCCCGGCCCGCTGATTTCCGGTAACCGCTACGGGCGCGATGCTATAGTCGGTGATCCGGCCTTCAAATATGCCATCGCCGTCGGCCCTGACCACACTCAGCCGCGACTGAGTGCGAATCCGGTCTTTTAATGCTTCTGTGAACAGCTGGCTCAGATAAGGAACTACAAGCGGCGCATTGTTTTCAAAAAAATTAATCGTAACCGTGCGCATTTCCAGGGGAATTGATGCTCCCGAAAACTTATAAATCCCGCAGGATTGCAGAAACACCGCAATAGTTACCACTATACTTAATGAGACCTTCTTCATTCAGATCAAAGATTTAGTTCTTTTATTTTTCTATAAAGGGTGCGTTCTGATATCCCCAGTTCCTGTGCAGCAAGTTTGCGCTTGCCGCGATGCTTCTTAAGGGCCTTTTTGATCAGATCCGACTCCTTTTCCACTAATGATAACGATTCTTCAAACTCTTCAGCATGTTGGGTGATATCAAAATTCTTTTCAGGAGCCGGATGATGAATGGTGATCGTCGGTTGTTGCGGCGCTTCCGGAGCCGAAAGCTCAATATCACGATAAAGCTGACTGATCAGTTGCGGGTTTGATGAAAAATCGGCATTTACACCATTCTGAATGATCTCTGCTACGAGCTTCTTCAGTTCTACCATGTCCTTCTTCATATCGAACAACACCTTATAAAGAATGTCCCTCTCCGAAAAGTCATCCTTTTTTGTCGTCTCTATCCGCATAGGCAGCGTGCTGTTATGCTCTGCCGGAATATAAGCCAAAAGGCTCTGCGCGGAAACGATCCTGTCTTTTTCCAAAACCGCGATCTGCTCGGCAATATTTTTTAACTGGCGAACGTTTCCGGGCCAGCTGTAGTTGGCAAGCACCTGTTGCGCCTCCGGGTCGAGCTGCAAATTCGGACTTCTGTACTTGTCGGTGAAATCAGCAATGAACTTTCTGAATAACAGATAGATGTCCTCCTTTCTGTCGCGCAGGGCAGGGATCCTGAGCGGCACGGTATTCAGTCTGTAATACAGGTCTTCACGGAACTTGCCATTATTAACGGCATCGAATACATCCACATTGGTTGCTGCGATAACCCGAACATTCGTTTTTTGAACCTTCGATGAACCGACCCGTAAATACTCACCGGTTTCCAGGACCCGTAGTAGCCGGGCCTGGGTACCTAAAGGCAGCTCAGCCACTTCATCCAGGAAGATCGTACCGCTATTTACCACTTCAAAATATCCCTTTCTGGCTTCATGGGCGCCGGTAAACGAGCCTTTCTCATGGCCGAATAGTTCCGAATCGATCGTTCCTTCCGGAATGGCGCCGCAGTTTACGGCAATGAACGGACCGTGTTTGCGGGCGCTTAGCGAGTGGATGATGTGCGAGAAAACTTCTTTACCGCTTCCGCTTTCACCGGTGATCAGCACCGAAATATCTGTAGGCGCTACCTGACGGGCTATGTCGATAGCACGGTTCAGTAAAGGCGAGTTACCGATTATTCCAAAGCGATTTTTTATATCCTGAACATCCATGTGGTATTGCTAGTTCGGCAATTTGTCAATTTGCCGATTTGTCAATTGGTTAACTAATCGACGATCTTTCCGATCAATGTCGCTGTAGTGCATTTCTCAACCAGAACATTTACATACTGCCCGGGCTTGAACCGCGTATCGGCTGGAAATACAACCGTTGCGTTCTGATCGCTTCTGCCGGAAAAGTCCAGATCTGATTTTTTCGAATATCCTTCGATCAGTACTTTCTGTACTTTGCCTAATTGTTGCTGAAGCCGCTCGTGCGAATACTGCTGCTGTCTGGCAACAATTTCAGTAAGCCTTCGCTTTTTTACATCCTCAGGGATGTCATCGGCATACCGTTTTGCCGCAAGCGTCCCTGGTCGTTCGGAATAAATGAACATATATGCAAAATCATATTTTACATAATCCATCATGCTCAGGGTTTCCTGATGTTCTTCTTCGGTTTCCGTGCAGAACCCGGCAATAATGTCTGTAGATATGGCACACTCAGGAATAATGCGGCGGATAGCATCAACACGTTCCATGTACCATTGGCGGTCGTAAGTTCTGTTCATAAGGTCCAGGATCCGCGAGTTCCCGGATTGCACCGGCAGGTGAATATACTTGCAGATATTGTCAAACTTTGCCATGGTATATAAAACCTCATCGGTGATATCTTTAGGGTGCGAGGTAGAAAAACGGACCCGAAGCTCCGGACTGACCAGCGCTACCCGTTCAAGTAATTTCGCGAAATTGACTGCTTCAGAACCGTCATCCCTGCTCCACTTGTAAGAATCGACGTTCTGGCCGAGGAGCGTTACCTCGCGGTATCCTTCGGCAAATAGCTCTTCAGCTTCCTTCACAATAGAATACGGATCACGGCTGCGCTCCCGCCCGCGGGTAAATGGCACCACGCAGAATGAGCACATATTATCGCAGCCCCGCATGATCGAAATGAACGCGTTTATTCCATTACTGTTGAGCCTTACCGGATTGATATCAGCATAGGTCTCCTCGCGCGATAATAGGACATTTACTGCGCGGTTACCTTCGTCAACTCTATCGATCAGGTTTGGAAGATCCCGATAGGCATCCGGGCCGATCACAATGTCTACCAGTTTTTCCTCTTCCAAAAACTTGGATTTCAGGCGTTCGGCCATGCACCCTAATACTCCTACCATCAGGCCCGGATTGGTGACCTTTACCGATTTAAAGTCTCTTAAGCGCTGCCGTACACGCTGCTCGGCGTTTTCACGTATCGAGCAGGTATTGATAAAGACAACATCGGCTTCCTTATAGTTGCCGGTAGTCTCAAACCCCATATCGAGCATGATAGAAGCGACAATCTCACTATCCGAAAAGTTCATGGCACAACCGTAGCTTTCGATATAGAGCTTCCGGCCGTTATGCTTTCCGGATTTATTTTCCAACAGCAACGCTTCCCCCTGGCGTGCTTCATCGTGTTCTTTCAACGTAACCTGTGGATCTGACATCTTAAAATTCAACAAAACGCAAAAATACTATTTTTTAGGATAGAATGACAGTTTGTCAGCGGTTTATTAGGCGGATAGGCACCCTTCAGAAAAGTAAAGGCCCTCACTGGGAGGGCCTGGTCGATTTATGTGGTTTAGCTGTTGATCAGGTAGTTCCAGCCAAATTCGTCGGGAATTTTACCGTATCGGAGATCGTTCAGCGTTTTTAGCGCCTTGTTTGAAAATTCGCGGGTGTCCGGAGCCGGCAAAACGAACGTCTCGTCGTCATAAGTGATCTCTGCAATGGATGCCACCGTGGCTGCAGTGCCTGCACCAAAGGCATCCTGTAAAGCACCTTTTCTGGCAGCTTCAACGATCTCATTTACGGTAACGCGGCGCTCCTCGACCTTCATTCCCCATGACGAGGCAAGATCCAGAATACTGTGACGCGTTACGCCATCCAGAATAGTATCGCGGGTAGAAGGGGTGATCAGGGTGTCGTTGAT
>DASWXL010000092.1:0-3007 GCA_036405495.1 Sphingobacteriaceae bacterium
ACCGAGGTCTGAGGCCGGGCGCCTTTCCTGTATTGAGTTCGTGCTCCGGCATCGGGGGAAAATCTTTTTTGACTTTTTTTAAACCTAAGGCAACTTGCTATTCATTACTTTTATGGTGCAATACATCGTATACGCGATGCAGGACCTTGTATTTCGGGTTTAGATCAAATCCCCGGGGGAAAATTTCAGGAGCTAATGAAAGGGACCAGAACATTCGGATTGTGGCAGGTGATATGGATACTTTGCCCGCTTATCGTTTTATTCGCTGGTAAGGCTGGCTTTTCTGCTGAGGACACACTTTCTCAGGAGCTACCCTCACCTAAAGTGGAGAACATGGTCTTTTATCTTCAGCGCGATCCGGATGCCAACACGGTGGTCTACCAGCTTAACTTTGAGAAGGACGGTGCGCTGCAGCGCGATAACCCGGTTAAAGGTTCATGGATCAGGTACAGTGAAAAAGGCCAGCTTAAAGAACTGAATCCGATCGAGAAGCGTCTGGCATATGGCCTGCAAAGCAAATACCTGGGAAACGACACCTTTGAACTGAAGTTCGTATCCTATAAAAAGACCTCGCTTTATCTGATGAAGGATGCCGCCCGGCAATACCGGGTATTTACCTCACCGGATAAAACAGAGGTTTTGAAACGTGTTTTTGTAAAAGTGAACGGCGGCTCGTTTCTTGCTCCGAACGTGGAATATCTTGAACTTTTCTGTACCGACCTGGCTACTGGAAAAGAGATCGTAAAGAAAATAAAAGTTTAAGTGAAGATCTTACCTGACTGTCTTTAATTCCGGATACCTCCTGAATACTTCGCGGCTGTAGCTGGCTTTCCAGAGGTCGTACCGCTGGAATTGTGCCGGAAGCCGCTTTTTGAAGTCTTCAAAATCACGCTTCTCCTTTGGCGACCAAACCACTTCGCTGAGAGCGCTTAACCGCGGAAACAGCATATACTCCACCTTTGCCGGGTTGGCGATATACTCGGTCCAGATATTGGCCTGTGCTCCCCAGATATACTGGCTTTCCTCTTTGGTGAGAACTTTTGGGACAGGTTCAAAATTATAAACGGTATCGATGGCGATATGGCGGCCCTTCGCGGTAAGCGAATCTTCTTTAGCTGCCTGAGTATGGTTCAGGTACAGATGCGAGCTGGGCGTCATGATCACCGGATGCTTCTGTCTAGCAGCTTCAATGCCCCCTTTGGTGCCACGCCAGCTCATGACAATGGCGTTTGGAGCAAGTCCTCCCTGCAGGATCTCGTCCCAGCCGATGATCCGTTTTCCTTTGGCATTGACTACTGCTTCCGCCCGGCGGATAAAATAGCTTTGAAGCGCGTCCTCGTCTTTGATGCCGTTCTCCTTCATGAACTTTTGGGTGGATGGAGATTCTTTCCACCATTTTTTTGCCGCTTCGTCACCGCCGATATGGATATAAGGAGACGGGAAAAGATCCGCCACTTCAGTCAGCACATCCTCAATGAACTGAAATGTTTTCTCTGAAGGGGCCAGGACGTTGTTCTGGCGATTATAGATTCCCCAGGTTTGGGCGACCTGTTTTTGTTTATCAGGTTCGGTGCCTAATTCGGGATAGGTGGCCAGCACAGCCATGCAGTGAGCCGGGATATCGATCTCGGGAACCACGGTGATATGCCGTTCCGCGGCATAGGCGATCACCTCTTTGATCTGCTCCTGAGTATAATAGCCGCCGTAGCGGATGCCGTCATTGCCGGTACCGGGGAAAAGGCCGATGATGGTACCGTCGCGCCATGCGCCGACCTCGGTCAGTTTCGGGTGCTTTTTGATCTCGATCCGCCAGCCCTGATCGTCGGTCAGGTGCCAGTGGAAGTAGTTCATCTTATGCAGAGCGATATAGTCAATGTATTTCTTGATGAAATCCAGCGGAAAGATGTGGCGGCTGACGTCAAGCATCAGGCCGCGGTATTGAAAGCGTGGGTAATCTCTGATCTCCACTGCCGGAATGCCGGCGGAAAGTTCTCCTGTACGCGGAAGAAGCTGGATGAGGGTTTGAACGCCATAGAACACACCCTGGTCGTCGAACCCGGTGATGCGGATGTTTTCTTTAGCGGAGCTCAAGGTGTATGCTCCCGCGGTCTGATCGGCAACTTTACCGGTGCCCAGAATGATCGCATTACCACTGGCGTTGTTCGTGATCTTCAGCCGCGTGTTATACACTCTGCTTAGATAGTTTTGAAGGAAGTTTGCTGCCTTGACACTGCCGGAGTCCTGCGTTATGATGGTTGTACCGGCATTGATCATGAACGGCTTTCCCGTTTTTCCGGCGCTGACCTCAACCGGTCGCGGCATTATGCTGATGTCTTGAGCAAGGGCATTGTAACTGAAAAGAATGAAAAGAAGAAAACCCAGGTGGCGCATTGTATATAAGTTTTATTCCCCTTAGGGATCGTGTCCGGGGGCTAATATAAAGTTTTACGGAAACATCCCGCCTGCAACATCGGTTTAAGACCGGACAAGGGTTCATTCATTGTTGCCGAAATCCCATTCCCCGGCCGGTCCCACGGAGGTGACCGGCCTGAGGTTTGGGTAACGCTCTCAAGCAAAAAACACTTTGGGTGGAGGCCGGTTTGTCGGCCGGTCTGTTCGAAGTGTGTCGTTCAAAAACCTACAGCCCTTTCTATTCTGTTTGGTTCAGGTTACTTCTGATACTTATTTATTATTTTTAGCATTAACGAAGGAGAGGGAAACCAGATCATGCTAACAGGGAACGATATTTTTGCGGTATTTCGCGCTCTTCCGGTAGCCGGCACCATATTACGGCCGGATGCTCCGCGGTTTACCATTGCGGAAGTTAATGATGAATATTTACGGCTTTCGGGCCGGGAACGCGAGGGTCTGGAAGGGAGAGGACTTTTTGAAGCGTTCCCTCAGAATCCGGACGACCGTGAAGCGACTGGCTTGCAACACCTCAGGGAGGCGCTGCTTGGGGTGATCACTAAAGGGAAACCTTGTCACCTCCCGGCGCTACGATATG
>DASWXL010000093.1:0-3319 GCA_036405495.1 Sphingobacteriaceae bacterium
TAGAGATGTTACTGCTATTGCGCCGATAAAATAAGATTTCGGGATATTCTTACCGGGATTTTCATCCTCTTCAGCGAAGAAAGAGACCGACATCCAGCCATTATAGGAACCCACAATGAGTTGGAGCGCTTGAAAAAATGCCAGGAAAAAGGCTCCGGACGTCAGCGTTTCAAGTGAGGCGCCGGCGGCGGAAGCAGCATTATCGGTCCGCCCAAACAGAAAACAAAAAACGATCAGCAGAATAAACAAAATCACCTTTATTGCACTGGTGATCTGTTGAGAGGCGCTCCCGACGCGGATACCAGGCACATGAATGATCGTGAACAGCGATAAAAAAACAACGGCAAGAACGGTTGTAGAGATTTCAAGGGCCGGAAAGAGGCGCAAAAAGTACTCACTTAAAGCGATACAAAAAAATGCCGGCGCAATAGCGTTGATAAAATAATCGAACCAGCCGCTGAGGAAACCGGCATAATCGCCAAATGCCCGTTTAATGTAGTTGTATGCACCACCTGCTTTTGGCATCATCGTGGTTAATTCCGCATATGAGCCAGCTGCGATCAATACATACAGGCCGCCAAGTGCCCAGCAGAACAGAATAAGCCAGTAATTTGGTAGTAAGCTGGCGATAACGCCGGGATTCCGCAAGATACCGACGCCAATCGTTCCGCCTATCACCACAGCAATACCAAAACTTACACCGAGTATCTTCTTTAGTCTATAAGCTTCGCCTTTTTTGCTATTTATCCCCATTGCAGCGAAGATACTCAAACAATAGAAAAAAGGCCCGGCACCCAGTGAATGTGACCGAACTTTTTAACGTATCTTCAATAGTTATAACACCTTACAAACAGCTGATTGTTAAAAATAAAAACTTCGCTTAATATGAAAGGTTATTCTACTCTTATCATCCTGACCCTTTCGTTCTCCGTGAGTTTCGGCCAGAACATCGGCGGAAAGTGGTATGGCAAATTAACACAGGAGCCGGGCGGTTACCGGAAAATATACGATTTTGAACTGGAACTCGTCCAGGATGACAACATCCGGAAAGATTCTATCACGGGAGTATCTTATGCCTATATACCACAACAAATTGAAGCTAAGATCGGATTGAGTGGCTTTATTGATAAAGACACCATCCGCTTAAAGGAAAGCGCTTATTTAATTCAGGACGACGTTGTTCCTTTGGGATGGACGCTTTGTATAAAGGACCTCCACTTGAACTACATGCTTATAAACAATAAGGAGTTTTTACGTGGACGCTGGGAAGGCCAGACGGCTGAGGGAAGAAATTGCAAACCAGGGTTAATAATCCTGGCCAGGAGCAGAAAAGACCTTAAGAATTTTATTGCCGAAAATGGCTACAATGCCAACTATCCAAAATCGATTGTTACGGATCACCCCGGGGCAGCAACGGGGGCAGGCGGTAAAGGCGGCACACAAGCCGATGGACAACACCAGACCGGCTTCCCTGACTCTGCGCATTCAGTCAACTCTTTGGTTCCGGCATTCACCGGAGATTTCAAAAATACATCCGTTAGCCGTATTTCGGAACTGGAAGTTGAAAACCGGGAGCTTACGCTATACCTGCTGGACTACAGCAAGGTCGACAATGATTCCATCTCCGTTTACTTTAACCGGAAGCTGATCATCGACAAAGTCGCCATCACGGAAAAACCCATTGTCGTCACACTTACACTGGATCCCGGTCTCCCATCGAACGAATTACTGTTCTATGCGCAGAGCCTTGGCGATATTCCACCGAATACCGCCGGAATTGGCATAAAAGACGGCGGGATAATGCATAAGATCAAGATAGAATCCGATCTTCTGAAAACATCAGCCGTTTACCTGAAACCCAAACCTTTCCCAAAATAAACTGTAACACAAGCCGTTTTTTAACATCTTACCATTTTTTTAAGTTTGCATGATGTTAAAAAGCGCCCTCGTCCTGTTCCGTTTCTTCATATTCTGGATGATCTTTTTTTTCCTGGATCGTCTGATCTTTATCCTATACTTTAATGAAAAAACAGAAAGTGCGGACTCCTTTGAACTATTTTTGACCTTCCTGAATGGATTACGTCTTGATGCATCTACCGCTATCTACTTATCAGCCATCCCCCTGCTTGTTTACGTTGTGGTTTGGATCCTGCGCATCAGGCTCCCCGTTTGGATTCCGCGCGTATATGTTCATATCATGATCACGGTGCTGTCTTTCATCAGCATCGTAAATTTTAATGTCTACCGTGAATGGGGAGGAAAGATCAGCTACCGGATACTCGACTTTTTGATCACCAGTCCCAAAGAGGCTATCGCATCGAGTTCTTCCTCACCCATAACGTCATCGTTTGTCATCTTTTTTATCCTGATCATTTGTGCACTCTGGATCTCCGGAAAAATAATTGATTATGAATTACCGAAACAACGGGTCGCATTATGGCTAAAAATACCGGCGGCTTTATTCTTTATCGCCTTAGCAGGACTGATCGCCCGTGGTGGCTGGCAATTATCGCCGATCAATCAAAGCATGGCTTATTTCTCCGAAAAGACGATTTTAAATCATGCCGCCATTAATACCGAGTGGAACCTCATCCATGACGTTATAAACAACAAGTATATTGATGATAATCCGTACCAGTATCTGCCCGCGGGGGAAGCAAAAGAAAAAATGGCTCAGATCTATCCGGAAGAGAACGGGCCAGCTATCAATATATTGAAAAATCAGCGCCCAAACGTCATTTTCATTATCCTGGAAAGCTTTACAGGAAATTTAGTTGAGAGCCTGGGGGGCGAAAAGGGCATCGCACCAAAAATGGAAAAACTCATCAGCGATGGCGTTTTCTTCAATAATGTTTACGCGTCGGGGGATCGCACCGACCGTGGCCTTGTGGCAATTTTAAGCGGCTTTCCTTCACAAGCCATCCGAAGCATCATGAAACAGAACGGCAAACAGGAGAAGCTGCCCGGTATAGGCTCTGCGTTAGGCAGTTCTGGCTATAAAACATCATTTTATTATGGAGGCGAAAGTGAGTTCTTTAACCTGAAATCATATGTTTTAAGTCATGGATACACACATTTGGTCGATAAACGAGCGTTTTCCGGTGAGGATATGAATTCAAAATGGGGTGCCTATGACCATGTTGTTTATCAGAAGTTCATCTCTGAAATGATGCAGCCACAAGAGCCGTTTTTTTCGACGATCTTAACGTTGACCAATCACGAGCCATTTGAACTGCCGACAGAACCTCAGTTTGGCAATAACACGGTTGAAGACCAGTTTCGGAGTACCGCATTCTACACCGATTCTGCCTTATACGAT
>DASWXL010000094.1:0-7521 GCA_036405495.1 Sphingobacteriaceae bacterium
AGGAAATGTTCGAACATTACAACAAGGCATCAGATAAGGATAAGAAGCTGAAGGAAGCTGTTCAGTTTGTAAAGCAGAAACTGGACTCCGCTAAATGGTTCATTGACGCCATCAAGCAACGTCAGCAAACGTTGCTTAAAACAATGAACGCTATCATGCATTATCAGTACGAGTACTTTTTAACCGGCGATGAGCGCAACCTTAAACCAATGATATTAAAAGATATCGCCGATAAGATCGGAATGGATATTTCAACGGTCTCGAGGGTTGCTAACTCGAAATACGTTCAGACCGAGTTTGGAACGTTTCTGCTTAAATCATTCTTTTCTGAAGCTATCCAAACGGAAAGCGGCGAAGAGGTGTCGAATAAGGAGGTAAAAAAGATCCTCGAAGAATGCATCAGTAATGAGGACAAGCGCAAACCGCTGGCGGACGAAAAACTTACCGAAATATTAAAGGAGAAAGGATATAATATTGCCCGCCGAACCGTTGCAAAATACCGTGAAGCGATGAATATTCCGGTCGCCAGATTGAGAAAAGAACTATAGAATCCGTTTAGTTTAACAGTCACCAATTTTTCTGCGGACAGGTAACGCGATAGCGATTATTCAGCAACAAGCCTAATACAATTTCATGAGAACCGCCACTCACAGATTTTATGTCAGAGGTAGTGAAGTCGTACGCGTAACTCAAATTGAAAAGATAACTCAGATTGAAGCCTGCCATGGCTGCAAACGAATCATTTTTCCGGTAACTTCCTCCAAGCCAGAATTTATCTTTAAAAGCAACTTTGAGATTTGCATCTACCGAAACAGGGGCTGGTGATACGCTCTTTACCATTATTGACGGGATAGCGGCCATGTCATCGTTAAGAAAGAATTTATAACCGCCTGTTATGAAAAAATGTGGCACCTGCTTTCCCTGATCGTATGCAGGGTCGCTGGTGAAAGCGATCGGACGTCCCAAAAGCTGCTGCGCAGAAATACCTGCGAAATAACGGGCCGAATAAAGCCAAACGCCCATAGCCAGGTCTGGTTGGGTTCTGGCGTTTTCGCCTTCCATGACAGCACGGTCTTCAACCTGTTCTAACCTCACTTTAGAAAGATCAAGATGTAACATGGAAACACCCCCCGCTACTCCCACTGAGATATTCAGTTGCTCAGAAATGCCGAGATGATAAGCGTACGTTGCATTGATATCCGTGCGGGAAATAGGTCCGGCTCTGTCGGTGACCAAATGAAAACCAACGCCGTGATGCGACTCCGAGGCACGATACGTTTGCAGGTAGCTGCGGTTCATTGGATTGCTACCCTTTTCACTAAAAGAGTTGGCATTACTCCATAAAAAGCTTTTGCCAAGAGGCAAATGGAGGGATATTGAGGAAGTCGCGGGAGCATCGGTTAATCCTTCCCATTGGCTCCTGTATCCAGCTTTTACATCCATATAGTTCTCAATGCCGGTAATTGCAGGGTTCAGAATATAATTATTGAAAACGTATTGCGTGTACTGGGGGCGTTGCTGCCCCATTGCCGAAAGACTGATACCCAATAAAAGCCCTAAAACTTTTCGCATTCTATCTCAAAATTGTCACCGAGCCGGAAATGATCTTTCCTAAATTTTTATGATTCACAATATAATAATACGTTCCGACCGGAACATCCTGTCCTTTATGTCTGCCGTCCCAGGGGTCATTATATCCCACCGAAGTAAACAGCAACTCGCCGTATCGATTAAATACATTCACTTCTACAAGTGGATTGGTATTCAACTCCTTTATCTCCCACAGATCATTGACACCGTCGCTATTAGGCGTAAAAGTATTGGGTATCACAATATCGCGTACCACGTTCACCGTAATATTATCCGACAACATGCATCCTTCCTGTGTCGATATCGTGACCCGATAGGTGGTAGTTACATCCGGAGATGCTACCGGCTCTTTAACATCGTCGCGGTCAAGACCTGTTGAAGGTACCCATTTATATGTTAAGCTATTCCCATCGGACTTGATTTTTACATCTATCTGCCCGCCCTGCACGATGATCAGATTGGGTCCGGCTTCCAATGAAGGTGCAAAAACGCTGACTGATCTTGCTATACTGTTTTCGCAACCGTTGCTGTTTAGTACCGTCAGTTTAACCGTGTAATTACCAACTTTTGGAAAGGTGTGCCGAACCGGCGCAATTGAGCGCTGTTCCGTCGGGGGCGAATCATCACCGAAATCCCACACCCACTTAACAATATCAGCTTGGCCCGCTACAGTTTCAGCCGCAAAAACAACAGAATTTGTGGTGCAATCTGGATCTGAAAAATTAAATGCAGCCTCAGAGAACGGCAGAATAGTTATTTCCTTTGTGAAAACATCACTTACACAATTTACGTCATTGCTCACACGCAGTGTAACTGTATAGGTTCCGGGAGCGGCAAATGAATGTGCGGGGTGTTGCTCTTCGGACATCTGGCCATCGCCGAAGTCCCACAACCATTTTGAGACGACTTTCACGGAGGCCGTGCTTTTATCGGTAAAAGTGACGGCGACGTTGACGCAGTTTTGGACTGCGACATCAAAAGCTGCTTGCGGCGGATCGTACACCTCAAAAGTAAAATCAATGACTTCTTGTGACACGTTACAAATATTGCCGGTTGTGTAATTTGCAACCACCCGTATATTTTTCTTTCCGGCACTATCGAAAACGTAAGCCCCCGGGTACAGATATTCATACAGTGTTTTGCCGTTTCGAACAAATGCGGTCGGCGTCACATTGTTCTGCTCTACCGGAGGATCATCTTCAAACTGCCAGGTTATAGACGAGGCAGCCTGGGGCAAGACCAGTTTAAAATCAAAATTCTCACGTGTACAAGCGTTGAATAGCTCTTCCCCGGTTGTCTGCCGTACAGCGGAAAGGGTTTGACTTGAGGCCAGATTCGTGCCAGCCGAATAAGCATAGGATTCAAAATCGCCGAAACCGTATGCAATTGCATTAAAGCCTTCATTCGCAGATAGAACAAAATTATTGGTCGAATATCCGTTCAGGCCGATTTGTGCAAAAGAATACTCCGGGGCACCGGGCATCGGATTAAATTCAGCGGTCGGTGCCACACCATTTATAAGGAAGCTCGGTGCCGCAGCAGTTTTGATTAAAATATTTAAATACTGCAATCCAATATTCTCGCGTGGTGATGAATAAACCGTAATGTTCCTGATATTATACTCAGCGGGATTAAGTATCACCATATCGGGGTCGCCGGCCCCCTGGCCGCTACATCCCTGCGACAATGTCAACTGAGCCACTGCCACTGCTTTATTAGCCGTGATCAGCGAAGGCATGGTTACCGGGATTGCCGGCTGGTAATATTCCCCTGCGTTAAGTGTGGCCACCATTAACCCGTTGATTCTAACCTCTGTGCCATCTTCGCCGGCCAGAACACGCACCATATTGCCGGTTCCGCCAGCTCCCAGAGGTATTACTCCGTAGGTTTGTCCCCAGCTATCGACCGGATAATTCTGCTGATAAAGCGGATCTGATGAAATCGGTGAACAGCCGCTAACGCCAATAACCGAATTGCTGCTGCCTGAAAAGACGGCGATCTTCTTGCAGGCGGAGGTAACCGGATCAGTAACTATTTCAACGCCGGTCGGATCGCCCCCATCGAGATACTCATATACATCCCCCTGGTTCAAAATAATTCCCCCTGGTATAATATCATTACCGCCTTTCCGCAAAAAAACTTTCGTATTAGCCTCGCTTGCAACGATGGCAATGTAGTTATTACCACCATCCCGGTTAGGAGAATGATAATAGTTCATGCTAAAATATTTCTGGCCGAGGGCCTCTTTGGGCAAAACCAAAGATGCGGCTGAGCGTGCGGCTCCGAAGATATGTCCGTAGACCACGACCTTGGGTTGCCCCGGATCTACCCGGACCTGGATGGCGCGTCTTTGTAAGACCATCCCTGCCTCTGTTTCATATATATAAGCATCGCTTCGAGGAATTTCAATCTCCGTCACCGAATTTGCGGCAATAGAAAAAGGACGTGAAAAGTTCCCCACTGAAATAGTCCCCGAAGACGCCTCTTTCCCGGTGATAAACAAAGAATAAGAAGCTAATCGGTTGCCGCTGGGCACATGGGTCGGAAAGACAGCGTAAAATTCGGTCCCTTCATTTGAAACCGTCTGAGCCCTGGAACCTGAAATACAACAAATAAGAAGCCAGGCCAGTAAAGTAATGGCATATATTGCTTTCTGATACGATTTTCTTCTGTTGTATCGATGTTTCAAAAAAATGCGAAATTTATTATGCGGCCAAAACTGAGATCCCAACTATAAGACAATAAAGCGTCAAAAGAGTTTACCAAACAGTCTATCTGCTGAAGATTGTAATCCATTTCCTCAGCTCCTTTTCCATTGATGGCTGAATCTGGCCGGGCATCAGTTGCCAAAGCCAGTTATCATTAGAAGAAGCCGGAGTATTCATTCTCGCCGTATCGTCTAGTCTCAGAATGTCCTGCATGGGCAGAATTGCAACTTTTGCAACAGAAGCATAGGCCAGGCGCATGAAAATTGAAACAATGGATTTTGCGTTCACCCGGAGTCCGGTATAATTCGCAATGTTCGCAATATCATGTTCTCCTGCATCATTAAGATACCACCCCAGCGTGGTATTATTATCATGGGTTCCGGTATACACAAAGTGATTGGTGGTGTAATGATGCGGAGCGTTCAACGATTCACCTGCATCATTGCCAAAAGCAAACTGGAGAACTTTCATGCCCGGCAATTTGAACTCGTCGCGGAGCCGATAAACTGGCAGATCAATGCTTCCAAGATCTTCTGCCAGAAACGGCAATATGCCGATTTGTTGTTCCAGGTTACGAAAAAAATCTGCGCCCGGGCCGGCCTTCCATTCGCCGCCTCTGGCATTGTCAGCGTTACCCGGAACCGCCCAATAGAAAGCAAATGCACGAAAGTGATCAAGCCGTAGCAGGTCATAAAAGTCGATATTCTTGCGTATCCGCCTCACCCACCAGTCATATTTTTGGTCCTTGAGAATATCCCACCTGAAAACAGGCATTCCCCAAAGCTGTCCGTCGCTATTGAAATAATCAGGCGGGACGCCGGCCTGAGTTAGTATTTTACCATTTTTATCCAGGGCAAAGATCTCCTGATGGGTCCAAACATCCGCCGAATCATAACTCACGTAGAAGGGCAGATCACCCACAATACTAATGTTTAATTCATTACAATACGTTTTCAATGCCATCCACTGCCGAGCAAAAAGGAACTGAAGCCATTTTTCCAGTTCAATCGCTTCCGAATGGCTGGCTTTGAATTTATGCAGACCTGCAGGCTCCCGCAGCCGGAACCTTTTTGGCCATTGATACCACGGTTTATTACTGTTAAATCGCTTTAACACCCTATATAAGGCAAAGTCATCCAGCCAACGACCTTCCGAGCGGCAGAACGATGTAAATGCATACTCCAGCTGTTCAAAACTGCCTTGTTTAAATCTCTCCCACCCTGCCTGAAAAAGCACCCGCTTTATCTGTTCGGCATTTTCGTAATCAATATTTCCTTTACTGGCTACACGGCGCGCGTTGCACCATCCTTCATCGATCAGGCCATCTGCAACCATCAGCTCCGGACTGATCAACAGTGTATTTCCAGCCATACTTGAAACCGAGCTGTAAGGAGAATACCCTTGCTCTTTTTCCAACGGATTAAGCGGCAGGATTTGCCAGAACTTTTGCTTGCTTCGGCTCAGAAAATCAGCGAACGCGTATGCTTCAGGTCCGAAATCCCCGATTCCAAAGGGGGCCGGAAGTGATGATACAGCGAGCAATATCCCTGCGCCCCGATCAGTCTGATTGCTTTGCAGGTCCAATAACAATAAAGGGAACCCCGTCAGAACTTCTCGCAGATAGATCTCTCTTCCGCTCCCCGTTTCAGGATATGTGAACAAGTTACCCCACCGAGCAGGAGCTTCCTCCGGAAGGACGATTCGTGTATCTTCCCAAATTTCTTCAGTTGCATTTTTAGGTGCCATGGCTGCCAGGTGTAACGGCACGCCAGCGACGATCCAGTGGCTGCGGTACCTTCTGGCATACGCCAGAAAATTCTTTTTATACTTTCCCCTCACCTGCAGAGGAATGTAATGGCCTCCGGCAAATACTTCGTTATACTTCTTGCGCAACTGAAAAAGCTTATTCGTCAACCACAACTTTACCTTTTCGTTCTGCCGGTTATGCCAAAGGCCTTCAATAAATCGTTTCTCGTCCTGTTGCCGGTGAATCTCGTTCAACCAATCTGCTCGTTTTTGAAAGTCTACGGCACGGCGATTATCAGGGTCAACAAAACTCAGGTCAAAAAGCTCGCACCCCTGATACACGTCGGGAATGCCCGGACAGGTGAATTTCAAAAGCACCTGAGCTAAAGAATTCAAGCAACTCTGATCGACCACCTTTCCATAAAGCCGGCAAAAGGATTTCCGGAAACCCTGCCGGTCATCAATCAACTTCATCGCGAAACCTTTTGTCGCGTTTTCGTAATGCTCGCCGGGATCCGTCCAGTTGGAATGGACCTTTGCTTCACGCAAAGCTTTTTCAAGATACTGCAGAACCCGTTCTTTGAATTCGGCGTTATCAAATTCCTCAGAATAATGACCTATCAGTAGCTGATATATTGAATATTCATCATTAGGGTCGGGAGCATTTTTTTGCCTGATAGCCGAATTCATTGTTTGCCAGGAGCCGATGTTTACCGACCAATCCTGAGCCAAATCGGTCAGCACATTTAGCCTCGCCCGCACATCCTCGCCACGTTTAGTATCGTGCGTCGATGTCGCGTTTAAAGATAAAGGCCAGTGTGCTTGTCGTTCAATCATCTTTTGATGAAATTGCTGAGTGGTATGGCCAAACGTTTCCGGTGAATCTCCGACTTCATTCCTGGCCAGAAGTCGGTTATAGGTGTACATGAATGTATCTTCAACGCCCTTTGCCATCAACGGACCTGCGAGCTGCATCAGGCGCTGATAGAAATACCGGACTCGACCATTGTACTCAGCGTTGCCGTCATGAGGCTTTATTAGAAGGTGGTCCTTTAGCAAGGCAACCGCGGGCCGCAGATGTTTGCTCGTCCCTATACCGTCCAAAACTTCCTGAATGGCAATCGCTTCTTCAGTAGCAACCGGAAAATCATTTCCATAAAACCGATACACCGGGCATCTGATTAAAAATTCACTTATCACTTTTTTTACGGCGTCCACGGTAGCCCCGGTTCCAGCGCTATGCAGGTCCAGTTCGTAAAACAGGTTTGTGAGATTTTCATACTCGCCGTTCATCGACTGATACAGGATCGATGCCTTCTTCTCGCGTATCTGTCTTTCTGTGGACGACGCTTTCCCCACTAATGAGTAAAGGTCTGTAAATCTTTTCTCGCTCTCGCTATTCGCAAAAAGGCCGTTACTGATACCGAGAAAATCATAACCCGTTGTCCCCTGAACCGGCCAGTGTTCTGGCAGCAGC
>DASWXL010000095.1:0-3210 GCA_036405495.1 Sphingobacteriaceae bacterium
ACCTGCTTCCGCTTATGAAGGAAGGGTCGCACATCGTTAATATCGGCAGTATGGGAGGCTATCAGGGAAGCGTTAAATTCCCTGGGCTGCTGGCTTACTCGGTAAGCAAGTCGGCCCTGCACACTTTAACTGAATGCCTCGCGCCTGAACTGGCGGATCATCAGATCAAGATCAACTGCCTGGCACTGGGGTCAGCTCAAACAGAGATGCTTGAACAGGCATTCCCCAATTACCAGTCGCCCGTAATGGCATTTGAAATGGGTAAGTTCATTGCCGATTTCGCTTTGACGGGTCATAAATTTTTCAACGGAAAGGTGTTACCTGTTTCGGTGACCACCCCCTGACATAAACTCGACATGAAAAGACTATTCTACATCTTTTTTTCCGGCATCCTGACCGTTTCTTCCTGTCAATCAGACAAGAAAGAAGCGAAAGACCGGCAGGCACCTCAAGCCGAGACACCTGATGTAACGGCAGAGGCTGCGAAAGCCCCCAGGCTGCCCTGGACTGCGGTTGCCAATCCTGAAAGTGGCAAACTGGAGCTTAAAGAAGCTCCAAATTCCGGATCTGACCTTTCTGCCCGCGAAGTTATTGAAGCGGCCAATATCAAATATCCAAAGATCAGGCTCGAACTCCAAAACATCAAAGGCTCCACCGCCTTCGTAAAGATAGATGATGCTACCTATCTCACCCAGCAAATGGGCAGTGCCGGAGCTCAGGCTTATCTGGCGGAGATCACTTATTCGCTTACGCAGGTAGGATCCATTGAATCTGTAAATTTTGAATTTACAGAAGGAGATCATGCGTCGCCGGGAGTTTTTACCCGTGAAAGCTTTGCCGGGTTTAATTGACATACCGCGGTTAGCATTCCTGAGTAAAAAAGCCGCCCGCGAAATTCGCCGGGCGGCTTTTTCTTTACTGAACTTCTTCCGGCTCTTTCTCAGCCTCCCTTTCGACCAGCTGCAATTCACTGACTACAACTTCCGTTACGTAACGTTTGGTGCCATCTTTGGCTGTGTAGCTATTTGAATTCAACCTGCCCTCTATCGCAAAGGCGGTACCTTTATGAACCAGCTGTTCGGCGATTTCGGCCTGCTTATTCCATAAAACTAGCTTGTGCCATTGCGTCTGGGGCACATACTCCCCCTGTGAGTTGCGGTAACCTTCATGAACGGCAATACTCACTCTGGCCACCTTCTGGTTATTTCCTACTTCTCTTACTTCAGGATCACTTCCTGCGAACCCGATCAAATGCACTTTGTTTCTTTGTGTTGTCATGATCTTAAATTTTTGTTGAACACTTTTGTTGATTGACAGAACAAAGATGTCCGCCTTCACCATGCCTAGCCGGAGGATAAACACTTATATCCGTGTATACACGTTTAAACACGGTTTTTTTCATAGCTTTAAGTACACAAAACGACCATCAGTTTATGGAAAGGGTATGTCTGGATTGCGGCACCTTGATCAGAGGGCGGGCGGATAAAAAGTTTTGCGATGATCAATGCCGAAGCAACTTCAATAACCGGCTGAAAGCCGAAACGAGCGGTGCTGTAAAAAAGGTTAACGGCATTCTCAAAAAGAACCGCCGGATCCTGGAAGAATTAAACCCGACAGGGAAAACGAGGATACTACGGAAACGACTGGCCGCAAAAGGCTTTAATTTCGATTACTTCACTAATATTTATCAAACGCAAACGGGCAAGACCTATCATTTTTGCTATGAATACGGCTTTCTGCAATTAAGTGAAGAAGAAATTCTATTGGTAAAAAAAGAGGAGAATCTTTAGCTTGTCTACTTAAGGATCATCTCGATCTTCTTCAGCTCTTCATCTTCAAAGGCTGTGTTGACGGTGCACCCCAGCGAGTCTTCAAGTTGCGCCGGACTGCTTACTCCGATGAGCACCGATGTTACCCTGCTGTCTTTCAATATCCAGGAGAGAGCCATTTGAGCCAGCGTCTGTCCCCGTTCTGCAGCGACCTCATTTAATGCCCTGATCTTATTTACTGTTTCTGCTGTTACATCCCCCTCCTGCAAAAAACCGTGTGGTTTCGCCGCTCTTGAGTCCTGCGGGATCCCGGACAGGTACTTATTGGTCAATAATCCCTGAGCCAGTGGCGAAAAGGAAATGCACCCGACGCCCTCCTCTTCCAGGACATCCAGCAAGCTGTTCTCCACCCACCGCTCGAACATAGAATATTTAGGCTGATGAATCAAACAGGGCGTGCCCAGTTCTTTCAAAAGCTCAATGGCTTGTACCGCCTCATCGGTGCCGTAATTAGAGATACCGGCATATAAAGCCTTACCCTGGCGCACTACTGAGTCGAGGGCCGCCATCGTTTCTTCCAGCGGAGTTTCCGGGTCAGGCCGATGATGATAAAAAATATCAACGTAGTCAAGCTTCATTCTCCGTAAGCTCTGATCAAGACTCGACACCAGGTATTTTTTCGAGCCCCAGTTTCCATACGGACCGTCCCACATATAGTAACCGGCTTTCGTAGATATGATCATTTCATCCCGGTAACCGGCAAAGTCGGCCTGCAGGATCCGTCCGAAGTTCTCTTCTGCCGATCCCGGAGGAGGACCGTAATTATTCGCCAGATCAAAATGGGTTATTCCTCTATCAAAGGCCATCCGCAGTATTGACCGACAGTTCTCCTGATCGTCGACATGGCCAAAATTATGCCATAATCCCAGCGATACTGCAGGCAGCTTAAGGCCGCTGTTACCGCACCGGCGATACTCCATATTCTGATAGCGGGTATTATTGGGAAAATAAGGCATGCGACGTTTTAAGTGATTAAGCAAGTTTAAGCATTTAAAACGAAAGACGGGATATCTATCCGAGCATATAAACCCAGCCGAGGGCAAACACAACTGGCAGTGCCAATTGTGTGATGCAGGCAACTTTCTGTTCCATGGACCGGCCTTTCCATTTGAATAAAAGCAACAGATTTACAAATATGAATGCGGAAATCAGGAAGCCTCCTACCGCGATGCTGCTCCCGGGGATGATCTGCATGTCCATCGATGAAACCATACTGAACAGATAGAACAGTATTGTCTGGACGATCACAAGCAAAATTATTTTTTTACTGACAGCTTTATCGCTGTTTGTTTCCCTGGCACGCACTTTATACATGCCTGAACTGGTCTGCTGTATTGTACTTTTCATCAAACTGAAAGGTTATTATGAAAGGGTGTTTCAA
>DASWXL010000096.1:0-1740 GCA_036405495.1 Sphingobacteriaceae bacterium
CAAGTGTCGGGGCCCTGAAGGCCTCCTTTCACCTTGCGGTGAAGAAGATCGAACATTTCATTAAGAGTACCGATTAAACCTTTTCTTATTAAAAACATCATATAACAAATGGATTTGAATAAGAGACAACAGGATTGGGAAGATGAAGCTCCGCATTTGGCTGCCATCGGGCGGAGCAATCCATTCATAGTACCCGATGGGTACTTCGTTGAACTGCCGCAAAGCATTCACGATAAGATCACACTTGAAGAAACGGGCTTATTAAAAGCGACCGGTTTCAGTGTTCCACCCGGATACTTTGAAATCTTATCTGATAAGATCGAAGCATCAATTGCTGTGGAAGAATTGAAAGATGAGGTAAATGCAGATGGCTTTGCCGTTCCTCCGGGCTATTTCGAACGGCTGACCGGTCACATTCAGCAACAAACACTGCATAAAGAGGCAAAGATCCGCCGCCTGACATTCAGTTGGATCGGCTATGCCGCAGCAGCATGCATTACAGTCGCTATTGCTGTAACGTTACTTTTTAATAACTTCACCTCAATTGACGATAAGCTGTCAACAATCTCCGATCAGGAGATCGAAAACTATCTGGCATTATATGCCGATCAGGCCGACACACAGGTCATTTTAGAAAACCTGGAGGCAGAAAAGGCGTTTGATCACGTTTCCAATAATTTCTCGGATGAGGAACTGGAACAATATCTTGAGGATACATCACTGTAACGAAAGGAAGATGAAACTGATTTTTAAACTCGTAATGATCCTGGTTTTAGCGTTTCCTGCTTTCGCACAAAGTCAGGAACGCTCAAAGAAACATGGCGAGATCGAAGCCATTAAAGCGGCCTTTATCACCAAAAAACTTGACCTTACTGCAGACGAAGCCAAAGAGTTCTGGCCCGTATACAATGCCTATCAAAAAGAGCTCAGCGCATTATTCCGCCAAAAACGGCAGAATATAAGGAACGCTGACGGAAATCCGTCTCAGCGGCTGAGTGTAGATCTCGACTTTGACGGTCAAATCCTCAACGTAAAAAAGAACTACAGGAAAGAATTCGAAAAGATACTGCCCCCGCAAAAAGTGTTAACGCTCTATCAGGCCGAAAGGGAGTTCCGCGAACAACTGATCAAAGAACTGAGGGAAAGAAGACACAATAAATAGACGTAACTTCATTAAAGGCTTTCCGGATAATCTTGAAAGCCTTGTATCTTTGGCGTATGCTTACCAATCGCCAATTATTTTTACTGAATACAGCACAAACATCTCATACCCCAAAGTTACTGGAGGTAGACCGGGCCGAGGGCGTTTACATCTACGAACCTTCCGGGAAGCCGTATCTTGATCTCGTTTCCGGATTTGCCGTCAGCAATGTCGGACACCGGCACCCGGCAGTATTGGGCGCAATTCAAGACCAGCTTAACCGTTATCTTCACGTAACGGTCTACGGTGAATATGTTCAGGCGTCACAGGTAAAATTCGCTGAAAAGCTCTGCACCGTTCTTCCGGATCCTCTGCGCTCGGTCTATTTCGTTAATTCGGGCGCCGAAGCTACGGAAGGAGCCATGAAACTTGCCAAACGCGTAACCGGCCGGTCCGAGATCATTTCATGTTATAACGCCTATCACGGCAGTACACAAGGGGCATTGAGTCTGATGGGCAATGAATACTATAAACAGGCATATCGCCCGTTGCTTCCTGACGTACGCCATATCGCATTTAACAATACCGGAGATCTGGAT
>DASWXL010000097.1:0-1715 GCA_036405495.1 Sphingobacteriaceae bacterium
GCCAGGCTCTGGTCCGTGTATTAGCGGGATCAACGAGATCAAAAATGGTCTGCATGGCTGCCTCGGTCGATACCGATTCATTACCATGAACATTGTAACTTAACCATACTATCGCAGGCTGATCTGCTGTAACATTGCCAGTTTCAAGACCGGTTAACCGGAGGTTATTTACCCGGAGTTCCTCAAGCCGGCCCATATTCTCGGGGGAAGCAATAAATGCAGCAAGCAATGGCCTGCCTTCATTCGTTTGTCCGTACTGGTCAAGCCTGACGTTCTTTGAAGCTCCGGCAATATGCCTGAAGTATTCCACAACCCGATGATGGGGTGTGAACTGCGTCCCGAGCCTGTACCCTAAAAATTCAGAGGGCGATTGTATCTTTTGAGCGTAGGAGGCTAAAAACAGCCCCGTCATCAGAAAAAGAGAAACTGTAAATCTTTTCATCCAACGAATGTAAAGAATTGAAAATCTGTTTTTGCACATCAATGTTCTTTTTACGTTGAAGGAAGCTTTCAGAAACAGTATTATTGTATGTGATTACTACCGAAGAACTTTATTCGATCTTTAAGCAACACCCGGTTATCTGCACTGATACACGTAAAATAACACCAGGTTGTTTGTTTGTCGCTTTAAAAGGTGAAAATTTCGATGCGAACACATTTGCAGCAGAGGCACTTGAGAAAGGCGCTGCATTTGCCATTGTCGATGATCCGGATGTTGAGAAAGATGGCCGTTTCCTGCTTACTACAGACAGCCTGAAAGCCTTACAGGACCTCGCAACTTATCATCGCCGTCAGCTTCAGATCCCGTTCATGGGCATCACAGGGACCAACGGAAAAACAACGACAAAGGAGCTTGTCTGCTCGGTGCTTTCACAGCATTATAAAGCATTTGCGACACAGGGCAACCTGAACAATCATATCGGCGTTCCTTTGACGATCCTGTCAATAGGTCGCGATACCGAAATTGCCATTATTGAGATGGGCGCAAATCATCAGAATGAGATCGGCTTTTTATGCGGAATTGCGCAACCGACGCACGGCCTCATCACTAACGTAGGAAAGGCGCACCTGGAAGGGTTCGGCGGTTTTGAAGGTGTAAAAATAGCTAAGGGTGAACTGTACCGATACCTAGCGGAAACAGGCGGCGTAGCTTTTGTCAATCAGGACAATACGCATCTTATGGAAATGAGCCGTAGACACCGGCTGAAAGATATTATCTATTATGGAACGCGACCGGAAAACTTTGTGACCGGCACATTGGCGGAAAGTTCACCTTTGCAGATCGACTGGAAGAAAGATGCGGCCGCTTCTTCTGTAACTTCGAACCTCACAGGCATTTATAACTTTGAAAATATCCTGTCGGCCATCACCGTCGGCTGCTACTTTAACCTTTCAAAGGAAGAGATCAATAACGGGATCTCCACTTACTTTCCAACCAACAACCGGTCTCAAATTAAAACGACTGAAAAGAACACCGTCATCTGCGACTACTACAATGCCAATCCAAGCAGTATGGGCGTTGCGCTTGAGAACCTGGCTTCCATAACCGGCGATAATAAAGCGTTCATCCTGGGCGACATGTTTGAACTGGGTGACGATTCGGAAAGCGAACATAAGGCCATTGTTGAAAAAGGACTGCAATTACCAGCCGCCAGAAAGATCTTCATCGGAAACGAATTCTTTAAACTTCGCAAAGAGCCGGGCGAGTTTTATCG
>DASWXL010000098.1:0-6505 GCA_036405495.1 Sphingobacteriaceae bacterium
AGATAGTCGCGAACGTTCCGCCCTGTTTCAAGTTCATATTTATTAGTATTCACCAGGATAAGGTCCCTTGCCCTGGCATTGAAAGCGGTTATGTTGAATTCCTGGTCGGCTAATAAATAGCCTTCTGTTGAACTCTCGAAAACAGCGTTGAGGTTCGATTCCGTTTGCCGGATCTTATTTTCACTTTGCCAGTGATCGATCAGTATCCCTAAAAGCTTCGCCAGCAGTTTAACTAACCTTTCTTCTTCAGGTAGAAATACCCTCCCTTTAGTTTCCGGAACTTCAGCAAGGCAACAAACTTCTAAACTGCCGAGATACTTGTTTGCAGTGATTATATCTTCCTGCAGCTGCCACTGTGTGGGCCAGAAGTCGTCTGTGACGAATTCGTCCATGTTGTTAAGCCTGA
The DNA here is from genome assembly GCA_036405495.1 of Sphingobacteriaceae bacterium. Taxonomy (GTDB): domain Bacteria; phylum Bacteroidota; class Bacteroidia; order Sphingobacteriales; family Sphingobacteriaceae; genus DASWTL01. The sequence goes on from DASWXL010000098.1 coordinate 407, forward strand.
CACGAACACCTGTTGCTTCGGGAAACTGCCAGCCTTTCCGGATTGCATTTAACGAATGGTCGAGGGCGGTTCGTAAGTCAGTGTTTTTAAAGAAGGCATCGATGACATTAGCTATTGAAAGCTGTTCTTTTACTCGCTCGTTGAGATCGTAAGCTATGTTCGTGGCCGGCGTAACAGGAACCAGAGACCAGATATAGCGGAACTCAATACCCTGAAAACACGAGTCAGCATTAAGCTCCGTGTAAATCTTTTTTCCTTCACTGCCAACGATCCACTGCCTGGAATGCTGAGAATGGATCGTCATGAACTCGCGGAATGACAGCTTACCGGTTTTTCCTTTTAACGGGGATATATTGATGAAGTCGCAAAGATTTGGTGCCTGCGACCCGCTGCTGCTGTAGCCGAGCAGTGCTGTTGCCTGCCGGTTCATGAATTTGATCGCCCCCGATCTGTCTGTAATGACCATGGCTACAGGCGCTGCATCAAAAAACTCCTTGTATTGTATGTGTGTCATCTGGCTTTTTTACCACTTTGCTGATACCTGCTGTGAGAATGAAGTAATATACGTACGCTTTTCCGATATGACAAAACAAGTGCCGCCCTGGCTTAAAACCCAAAAAAACCACCTGTGTAATATCGCCCGGCTGATTTTTTGATATGCTGGCAAAGTGGAGGGTTACGGTCGTTTCCGCATTGCCAGTAACCCCAGGAAAGGCCCCGGCGCCAGGAACAAATAAAGGTAATGCGGATCAACCATGGGGCGCAGCAGGTTTATTACCTGGAGACTAACGATGGTTATCGAGAAACCGAGGCAGTTAACCATCGTTAAGGCTGTTCCTTTGAACTCAGCAGGAGCATGATGAGCTACCAGCGTGGAAAACTGCGGCGAGTCGGCAACAACAGCCATTGACCAGAAACCTAAAGCTCCTAAAAACAACATGAGCGGAAGCTGGAAGAGCACCGGCGAAAGCAGGCAACAGAGAAGGGATAAGAGCAGGGCTGCTTGTGCGGTTCGCCCGCTGCCGATCCTTTCGGCCAGATAACCACCAGCCACGCAGGCGGGAAATCCAGTGGCGATCAGCAAAAATGAGGTAAGCGGAACATTCAGGCTTATTGAGTTTACTTCCGAATGGCTTTCCGGATACATCCCTAAGATCACGGGAATAAAGGCCCAGAACGTATACAGTTCCCACATGTGGCCGAAATAGCCAAAGGCTGCCGACCGGAAATCAGGTTTTTTAAAGATCCGCAACATCGCGGTCAGGTCGATCTTGCTCCCTGAGGTGCGGTGCGGCCCGTCCGGAACGAACAGAAATAGAAAAACTCCGCCGGCTGCTGCCAGCATCGAAGTAAAGACCACCACATATTTCCAGTTGAAAAGACCCGCCATTCCTTTTAGCAGGTGCGGAAAGGCAGTGCCGACCACCAGTGCGCCCACTAAGTATCCGAGGGCCTTACCCAGGCCCTTGTCATGGTGGTCGGAAGCTATTTTCATTCCCACCGGATAAATTCCCGCAAGGCAAAAGCCGGTGAGAATTCTCAAAAACATCAGTGCTTGAAAGTTATCGGCAAGAAGGATCCCAAGATTAGATAGAGCACCAGCCAGTGCACAAGCGAAGAAAACCTTTGAGGGCGAATAGCGGTCGGCAATACTGACCAGGGCAAAAACCAGCGTTCCGGTTATGAAGCCGAACTGCACGGCCGACGTAAGGTGCCCCAGCACGCCCGGTGATAACCCGAACCGCAAAAGGATATCGGATAAAATGGCGTTTCCGACGAACCAGAGTGAAGTGCAGGCAAATTGTGCTGCAACAATGCTGGTAAGTATCCTTTTCCGGCTCAAAGATCTGTGTTAATGTTTTGAGATCAAAGGTAGCATAAGTTCTCACTCATCAGCATAAGAATACCAGACGATCCTGACCGATATGTGGAATAGTAAAAATCGTTGCAACGACCACAGGGAATATCAGGAATGAAGTGATAGCTGCGCTGATGATACCCCTGAGAAATTTCATCTTGAGACGGTTAAAAGTTTCTGCATTACGCCTCCGTTGCCAGCCTTGCAAACTTATCCCGGTATTCGATCGGCGTAAGCCCGGTGATCTTTTTGAAGACGTCCCTGAAAGCTTTGGTATCGGTATAACCTACATCAAACATGGTTTCCGTCACATTCTTTCTTGATGCTTCAAAAAAAGCCTTGGCAGCTTCTATCCTCACCCGTTGTATATACTCCATGGGCGTATTGTTCGTGGCTTCTTTAAACCTTCTTTCAAATGTTCTGCGGCCCGTATTGATCAGATCTGCCAAAGTTTCTATGGTTATTTTACCGGAATAGTTTTTTTCAATATAGTCCTGCACTTGTTTAATGCCGGCATCACCATGATTCCTTTGGCCTTTGAAGATTGCGAATTGTGATTGATTATCTCTCCCGATGTCCAGCGCAAAATATTTCGAGATCATTACCGCCGTTTCTCTGTCAGTAAACTTCTCGACCAGGTATAATATCAGATTCCACAAACTACTGGCCCCGCCGCTGCTGTAAATATTATCGTGCTCGGTTATAATTGCTCCGTCTTCGACCTGTACCTCTGGGTATCTTTCTCTGAACTCACTGATATATGCCCAGTGAGTAGAGCATTTCTTGCCGTTCAGCAATCCGGTTTCGGCTAAAAGAAACGCCCCGACACATAAACTGGCAAGGCTTGAGCCTTCCTGGTGCAGCTTTCGGAAGTAAGGTATCGCTTCTGCATTGGCCTGTATTCCTTTTGCGGTATCACCAAATGTGGGTGGTATAATAAGCAGGTCGGTTTTGGTTACATCTTTCAGCAACCTGTGTGTTTTAACGGTGTATTCTCCATTATTAGCCGGCACATACTCGTTCAACCCCACATATTCTACATTAAAAACGGGCTTTTTGCCAAATGCTGTCAAAAACTCATTGGCCGTATTGAAGGTTCTGAACGGTGGTGTCACGGCTTCGATCACACCGTACTCCGGTACAAAGACGGAAATTTGCATTGCAGTAATTTTTTATCGGTGATAAAGCCGTCACGATCATGGTGATTGCATATCAACCGGTTATATAAATCTAATATAAGACAGCTTTGTCATAATCCCCCCCTAAAGTTGTCATTTTTCCAACGGTCAGAATCGGAGATCCTGTCATACTTTTGATCTGTAGAAAGTAAACAACCAAAAATCAAAAACAATGGAACAAGTAACAAGAATTAAAGTGGAGGCAACCGTAAATGCTCCGGTATCAAAAGTTTGGAAGGCCTGGAATACACCGGCCGACATTATGCAGTGGAATACTCCCGACCCCAGCTGGCATACCCCGAGCAGCGAGAACGACCTGAGAGTTGGCGGCTCGTTCAAAAACAGAATGGAAGCCAGGGACGGCAGCTTCGGTTTTGACTTTGAAGGAACCTATGACCAGGTGGAACTGCACAAGGAAATTACTTACACCATGAGCGATGGAAGAAAGGCTACAACGCTGTTTACAGAGCAGGATGGTAAGACCAATATTGAAACCACTTTCGATGCGGAAACCGAGAACGACCCCGAATTCCAGAAACAGGGATGGCAGGCCATCCTCAACAACTTTATAAAATATGTTGAATCAACCAATTAACAACTATTAGATATTTAATGATATGAAAAAGGATAAAATGATCTTCCTGCTGGCAACTGCTGTCATCGTACTGTGGGAAGGGGTAATGCCGTTAAGCACCATTCTGTTTGCACCGGAGTATGTGAACGCGGGTACCAAACCACTGGGCTATCCTGATTATTTCGCTTATGCACTTATCATCTGTAAAGTACTCGGGGTATCGGCTATCTCCTGGCCTAAAGCACCGGCTAAAATGAAGGAATGGGCATATGCCGGGCTGACTTTCAATTTGATCTTCGCGTTCATCAGCCATGCGTTTGTAGACCAGAACATGGGTTATATGCTGATGCCGCTTGTGGTTTTGGGAATTCTTGCGATCTCATACGTTTATAATAATAAGCTTCAGATTCATGCCAGAACTAATCATCAGGAGTACCGGCGGGAATTAAATGAACCGGCTTCAGCCTGAAGGGTTGAATAAGAATTATGGCCATCGGGTAAAGGCTTCCCGAAACAGGTACCTGAAAAAAAGGGCACGGGCATAAAAAATAAGTAACCGATCAAATTTCAATAAAATGGCAACTAACAGTGTTTCATTACACAGGGTAATCAAGGCAAGTCCGGAAAAGGTATTCCGGGCATTTTCAGACCCTGTAGCGCATTCCACCTGGCTCCCGCCCTATGGTTTTGTCTGCACCGTACAGCAAATGGATTTTAAGGTAGGTGGTAAGTTCAGAATGACCTTTATTAATTTCAGCACGGGAAACGGACATTCTTTTGGCGGGGAGTATCTAGAGATAAGAACGAATGAGCTAATCCGGTACGCCGATCGGTTTGACGACCCGAATTTACCGGGTGAGATCACGACAACCGTCCAGCTGACCCGGGTTTCGGTCGGCACCGAGATCAAGGTGTTTCAAGAAGGAATTCCTGAGGCTATCCCCGCAGAAATGTGCTATTTGGGATGGCAGGAGTCTCTGGATAAATTGATCAGACTTGTAGAGCCTGAAATTCCGGATGCCTGATATGTTCTGTTATGGCTGACCATCATCATAACCGATCAAAAGGTGCGGTTTTTATCACATTTTCGGGGAATTGCAAAAAGGCCCTCACCTTTTACCAGACCTGCTTTGGGGGCACCTTGCAATTCGAAACTTTTGAACAGAAGCTGCAGGGCTATACAGAAATGCCTGTAGTCAGCGGGTCGCTGGTTTCTGATAGTATCACTATTCATGGCTCTGACCTGGTACACAACGAAGGACGGGTACTCGGAAATTACATGTCTATTTTTCTGCATTGTACCGATGTTTACGACAGAAAGGAACTTATCGGAAAACTGGAGGTCAATAAAAACAAGCCCTTCTTTACGAACCATGATGACCGAAAGCTGATCGAGATAACCGATGCTTTTGATGTCCGGTGGATATTGGGAGTTTAGGGTCTTGCCAAATTGTAAAAAGAAAGATTACATTTAGCCGTGACTTCAGGTTACGCGACTTATGGCAGAACTAAAAACCAAACAAACCAATGCAGACGTGCATGACTTCATCATTTCGTTTACTGATTCTGAACAAAAGCAGCGCGATAGTTTTGAGCTATTGAAGCTGATGCAGGACTTTACCGGCTATGAACCGAAGATGTGGGGTCCGTCCATGATCGGATTTGGTAGCTATCACTATAAATCGGAAAGAAGCCGCCAGGAAGGCGACTGGCCACTCATTGCCTTTTCTCCCCGGAAAGCTGCCATATCACTATATACGTTTACCGGATTGAAAGAACACGAGTACCTACTGGAAGATCTCGGCAAGTTCAAAATGGGAAAGGCCTGTATTTACGTCAAAAAGCTTACCGACATCGACACGGAAGCATTGAAGAGAATGATGGCGAAAACCATTGAATACCTGCAGGCAAGGTACGGGAAGAGTCAGTAATTCTAACTAACGCTGAACTGATGCTGCACTTTAGCTCCTAACATATAATCCGTAATGGTCATCCTGATGTTCTTATAGTCTTGGGAATAATCGGCGATAGATGCGATCCGGTTATTGAACACCAGGTACTCGAACAGGCACGCGGATATTTGTTCTGCCAGCTTTGCCATGAACTTATGTTCTTCTGTGTGAAGAGATTCTAATAATTGCAACGCTCCGTTGATGGTCGTGATCTTCAGGTCAGCTTCAATAACCGGCGCGCCGCTGAACGTGAACTCAATGCTGATGTCATCTGCTGCCGGCTTATATCCGGTCAGCTTTTTGACGGCCCTGAATACCGCGGTTCTCACTTCTTTTTCGCGTTCTTCTAATTCAGGAAAGCTTCCGGTAATTGTGTATTTCATGATCTGGCTTTATTTACGTCAAAGTAACAGCGGGAGAATGCAGCGTATCTGCGCCGGCAGTTTCACACGTAAAAAAATGTTCATAGATTGAGCGCTGCATAATCACTTCGCTATGCCTACAAACCTCGACGCCCTTCTCCGCTATCACACCATC
>DASWXL010000099.1:0-40149 GCA_036405495.1 Sphingobacteriaceae bacterium
ATTTTACCGTACCAAATCCCGCTGATATCCTGTGCTGAGACCGCCTGAGAAGTGAACAGTAGAGCAATTAAGTAAATTAATTTCATACGCAACTGTTTTATCCGATTTGGAATAAAAACAGGCGTTCAGGCAATAAGTTTGAGTTCTAATTTATGGTAGTCAATAACAGATTTATACCGGTACAGAATATCGCCGCCCAGCACACCGATAACAGGCGGAAGGTTCATATTCTGATACGTGTAACATATTGTTGACAGGTCGAGGACTGCCGCTCTGAAGTCCGAAATCTCCAGGTTTCCGACTTTAATGGCGGGAAGATGCAGGATATAACTTTCCATGGAAGTAGTTCCCAGTCCGGCAGAAACCAGTTCGGTAGAAAGGAGATCTTCGGTGGTAATGTGTTGCTCAACAGTGCTCTTGTCGAACACCGTGCGGGAAGCGCCGGTATCCAGCACAACATTGAAGGGCTGGCCAAAAACAACAACTTCCACCAAAAGGTGGAAGCCGTCGTCATGAAGATCTATAAGTTCCAGCGGAACCGTGATTTTTTTCATTAAATCAGATTTGATTCGCGAAGCACATTGTTCATATTACGTACAGCTTCCGCGCTTTTGTTGAATTCAGCCTGTTCTGCATCGTTCAACTTGTAGTCAACGATCGTCTCCCATCCGTTTTTGCCGATCACTACAGGAACGCCGAGGCAGATGTCTGATTGTCCGTATTCACCGTCTAAAGCAACACAGCAGGTAAATAGTTTCTTCTGATCCCGAACAATGCTTTCAACCAAAGCAGCGCCAGCAGCGCCCGGGGCGTACCATGCCGATGTTCCGATCAGTTTGGTTAAGGTTGCACCGCCCACCATGGTGTCGCTGACAACAGCATCTTGTTCTTCTTTGCTTAAGAACTCAGTCACCGGAACACTGTTCCAGGTTGCATAGCGGATCAATGGGATCATTGTGGTATCGCCATGGCCGCCAACAACAACGGCATTAAGGTCGGCAGGTGAAGCGCCTAACCGCTGACTTAGCTGATATTTGAAGCGTGATGAATCTAAAATGCCCCCCATGCCGATGATGCGGTTTTTAGGCAGTCCTGTAGATTTAAGTGCGAGGTAAGTCATCGTGTCCATCGGGTTCGAGATCACCACGATGATGGCATCAGGAGAGTGTTTAAGAATGTTTTCGGCTACGCCCTTAACAATATTGGCGTTAGTTCCGATCAACTCTTCGCGGGTCATTCCCGGCTTACGCGGAATCCCGGAAGTGATAACTACTACACTTGATCCGGCAGTTTTAGAATAATCGTTGGTTGAGCCGGTGATCTTGGTATCAAAGCCAAGCAGGGCCGCAGTTTGCATCATATCCTGAGCTTTGCCTTCGGCAAAACCCTCCTTGATGTCGAGCAATACTAATTCTTCGGCTAATTCTCTCCTGGCAATGTTATCTGCACAGGTAGCGCCTACTGCTCCGGCGCCAACAACTGTTATTTTCATGACGTATTAAGTTAGGATTAAAAGTTGCCCGAAATTAAGAAAAACCGCTAAAAAGTAGCCTTTTATGTGAAAAAAACGGATGAAGAAAGACTTACTGAGCCAGGTAACAAAATATCTGAATGGATCATCCTAAAAAGGATACCCTACCGCGAGGTTGAACACCAGGTTCTCCCGCCGCCATGTCGGACTGGCAAGATTGAAATCCCTGAAGACCCATCTTTCTCCCCGCGGTAACCATGGTTTTCGTAACGGAGTAGCTAAATCGCCGCGGATAATGAGAAACGTGATGTCGAACCTGATGCCGATACCGGCTCCGACAGCCAGCTCGCTCAGAAAGTCGTTCTCAAATTTGCCTCCCGGTTTTCCGGTGTTCTCATTATATAGCCAGATATTTCCTGCGTCGACAAACACAGCTCCATGCATCGGACCGGAAATCTGGGTTCGGTATTCGGAGTTCAATTCCACCTTAATATCGCCGGATTGCTCCGGTAAAAACTGTTCCACGCTGGCATCCGGCGGCCGGAAGGTTCCGGGTCCCACCGAACGGGCTCTGAAGGCGCGATTGCTGCTGCTGCCGCCGGTAAAATATTGCTTGATGAACGGTAGCTCAGACGAATTGCCATAAGGTAGCCCGAAGCCTGCAAAGATCCGGTTTGCCCATTGCGATGTTCTTGTCAGTTTATGATAGTAGCGGTAATCGCCGTCTATACGGATATACTGTGAAAAGACATTGCCAAACAATCGTTTCGGAGTATCGCTGCTGTTAGCACCGGTTATCAATCCGAAAATGTTGCCTGCCAGATCGAGCGTTCCGTTGAAATACATATTGTTTTTTCGGGCGATCTGCGCCTGGTTGTTATACAGGTACGAATAGGTAGAGCCAACGATAAACTGTGATTCGATGGGCTTGAGCAAGGACGCCGCGAGCGCAGGATTACGGTCAATACTGTCCTGGTATTGTTGCAGTATTTTAACCGGCTTTACATAATTTATGCTGATCGGATACAGTTCATGCTGCGTGTTGATGTTCTGCTTCCAATCATAACCCAACGATCCCCGATAGGAGTTAACGCCATAAAGCTTCTGCCGGTTGAGGTATTCAAAGCCTAGATTAAGCAACGAACGGGGCAGAAACTCGTTGGTAGTACTTACATCCCAGAAAGGAACTAAGAATCGGGGCACGGCAAGCGTACCTTCGCCGCCGAAGCGGAATGTGTTATATCCCTTCTGTGTACCGCTTACCTGAACTTCTGATGCGGCATAGCCCGTGATGCTTAACTGTTCCGCCTGTCCGAATGCATTTCGGTTTCGCCAGCTCAGGTTGATCTGTGTACCGGTACGATTATTCGATTTTGTCGTTCCCAGTATCTCTGCACGCAACGATTTTTTGGGTTGTGGTGTGAGATAATAATAGACATCCAGCTTTGCTGAATCGGTGTCGTCAACTACTTCAAACCTGTTCTTCACAAACTTGAAGGTTCCGAGATTTACCAGGCGGTTCAATGCCAGGTTATGTTCACGGCGGTTGTAAACATCGCCTGGTTTAAAGAACATCGTGCGACTGAACACCGGTGGCTCGAACAGTTTTTCATTGTCGATCACATTGTAGCCCTCAAAGTAAACAGCTTTGGCCTTAGATGTGTCTGCTTCGGTCTGATCGAGACTGAAGTTAGGATAGATGTAAACGTCATCGATCGTATAAACCTTTCGGGCCGGTTCGGGCGTCTTATCTTTTACATGAAGATACAGGTTTACCCGATGGTTTCCCACGGTACTGTCAACCCTTGCCAGAATATAATCAGGGCCGAAAAAATAAAAGCCGTTTTCCTTCAGATGCTGGTCAATGCGGTCGCGTTCTCCCTTTATTACATCCAGGTTATAGGGATCTCCGGTTTTAAGCAGCGTGCCCGGAGCAGTGGCCGCAATTGTCTGTTCAAGCTGTGAGGAATCCGAAGGGAAATGAACGGCATTAATAAGGTATTGTATGCCGGTTGTGGCAACATAAGTTGCTGTTACTTTGCGGTTTTTCTCTGAAGTGTCTCCCCGCACAGCGGCGTGGAAATAGCCGCGGTTTTCCAGACGGTTTTGCAGGATCTGTTCATTCTTCAACAGGTCAACCGAACTCGCCAGTACCGGTGGTTCCCCCCATTTGTTTCGGAGCAAATTCCTCAGTCCGCCTTTTTCCTTACGTGGCCTGCCTGCAATATTGTACAGCCAAAGCTTGATGCGTAAGCCTAAAAATTTAGAGTTGGGCTGTGGCCTGACCATTCCCTCCAGGTCGCTTTGCAATGATTTGGCTTCTGCTTTTTTGGTGGTATCGTTCACGATCTTTACCTCATGGCCCACGTACAGGCTTTCGCCCTTCGGCAAATATTTAATGTTGCTGCAACCTGAAAACAGCACTACTATCATCAGCAGATATGTAAATCGTAACAGCATTAATTTTCTGTTTTAGCCATTTCTTTTTGTGTTTCTTTTTTGCGCTTTCGGTTTTCTTTTTCCTCTTTGCGTCTGCGTTTTTCTTCCGGCGAAGGCCGCATAAACAGCTCTCTGAAGCGGTTATAATCCATGCTTATGATGAACCCGACGCCTGTCTCCACTACATATCCCTCTACCACGGCATCGGTAACATTCTTGCGGTAAGCCCTGAGCATGTAGCGGCCGTCCTGGGTAAGCTGATAATCCAAAGCCACATTGCCGGCAATACCGCTGGAACCCTGGTTTGCATTTCGCGGCCCTTCGAGTTCAAAATTGTTGCCAATGGTCACTTTCAGCCTGTCGTTCAGCAACTGTTTAGAAACACCAACGTTCAGATCGGTGCGATTTCTCAGTTCTCCGGTCGTATAGTCTTCTGATGAAACAAGGTTGAAATTGATGTCCACACCCTCAATAATGTTTCCTGCCAGATTGTTCAGTTGATCAGAAAGAATGCGGCTCACGCTTTGCCGTGCGAAGGAGGAAACGCCACCTCCGCCGCCCCCACCGGCGAACGGATTTTCTGACGAAAACCGGTTAAGCAACAATAGTGAGAACACCTGCTTGTTCATCTCGTTGGGCTGCTGGCGCAACTGGGTCAGGCGGGTGTCTACATTTTCAAGTACCTCATTGGAGACGTTGTAGTTTCTTCCTTCGGGCAGGCCGATATCGAACGAGATCTGCGGACGTAGCATCTCGCCCTTTACCATTAGATAAACTTCAAAGGGCAGCCGCTGTTTGTAACGGTTCCTTTGCGCTTCGGTGGTGCCGCTTAAATAGTCGTCTACCAGGTCCAGCGGAGCAGTATTGGCAACATAAATTGCCGTCACGTTAACGTTGGCTTCCGTTGGTTCGCCGGTCCAGGTGATGGTGCTTCCGCGTTCAATATCAAACCGACGGCGGATGAAGTTATACGACATCTCGTAGGCACCTTTCACCAGCTCATAGTTTCCGGTAAGCGAAACTTTGCCGCTCGGGTCGATGCCCGCAGACAACTCAGCTTCACCCTGAACTTCAAGGTAGTCTCCTGTGCCTTCGTCAACAATAATGTTGAATATTGCATTGGAATCCACCTCAATGTTCATGGATACGTCCAACCCGGAGATCTCCGTTTGATTAACAGTATCGATCCCCGAAGTAAGGGCGTCGGCGGATTTGGGATCATCCATGTCTACGAACTCCACAATTCCCGCTCGTTCCTGAACGGCAGGGTCGGCCGTGGGCAGAACTACCGTGAAGTTTGTGCCGTCATTGATTGAAACCCGGCCATCAACCACGGGCTGGCTCATATCACCGGTCACTTGCAGATCGCTGCTAACAAACACGGTTCCATAAAAAAGGTCATTGTCTTTTTTAGTGCTGCTCAACGCCCTGAAATTGTCGGTAGTCACATCCAAAGCAAAGCGATAATCAAGGTAGTTACTGGTGAGAAGATTTCCGTCGACAACAGCTTCGTTACCTATGGAATCCCGTAAGGTGAAATCATTCAGTTCAATCCCTTGTGAAGTGAAACTGATACGTTCATCATCTACCCGATACACCGCATTCAGCATGGCGATATTGAAAGTCGCATCGTTGAAATTCAGTTCGCCACGCACCGCCGGCGCCGAAGGCGTGCCCCTGATGCGAAGGTTTCCCCTGATCGTACCCCCGGCATCTGTAAGGTTTCCCATGGTGAAGCCCTCGATCGAAGCCAGGTTCAGGGTATTTATGTCCAGGTCAAGGTCAAAGCTATTGTTATCCTGCGGCGGCGAGTAATATAAACCGGAAAGATGCACGTTGTTGCCGTTGCCGGTTATGGTAGCATCTGCAGTAAAAGTATTCGGCGTTTGATTGTTGACTTTCAAGTCGATATTTCCCACGGTGTCTGTCATGAAGCTGAAATCGGTTATGTTCATGTCGGCCGTAAAAACCGGCGTAGTATTCAGGTTACTGATCAGCGCGTCGCCGTTGATCACCCCCCCGGCCAGTACCGTATCTTTCTGCACGATCGATGTGAGTGTCTCAATTTTAAAGTCAGTAAATCTTAAGACAAGCGGTGAGTTCAGCGATTGAGGATCACTGTGAACAGAAAGGCGTTGTCCGGCTCGCGATAACTCAAAATTGGTTGCTAAAATGCCTTGCGGCCCGAATTCAAGCGCATTTTCTTGTGAAACCGCCCACGGCTCGTAATTCAGAACCAAGCCGCCCGGGTTAAAACTGAACCGGTACTGAGGCCCTGAAACGGCAAACATACCCGAAAGTCTGTATCGGTCTTTTTCATCAATATCCTTGATGTTGAGGTCAACGATCAGCTCGTTGTCCCTTGCTTCACCTTCAACCGTCGTCTTGTTCAACTGCAAACTTGCCGAAGCAGCTTTGTCAAGATTTATGGCGTATTTCAACGCATTGCTGTCGGCATTGGCATTGAGCTTAAGGTTACTGATGTTGTAACCCATATAGGTTACCCGAGGAATGTTGCCGGCCAAAGTCAACGCGCCGGTGGTACTGGTCAAACTACCGCTAATATCAGCCGATTCCATTCGTTTTAAGGCAGGAACAAAATTTTGCAGGATGGGCCTATTGGTAATATGGGCTGCAAAAGTGAAATCATGCGGGGTGGTTAACAGAACGGTTTTGCCATCGCCGATCTTGAAGTATTTGTTGATCTCGTTTGTGAAGGCTCCGGCAAGCTGCGTTAAACGATATTGTCCCGTTATGTTGGCGGTAATTACTTCCGAGCGTATGCGCAAGTCCCGCTGATCGCCGTTTGCCGTTGCAACAACGTTTACACTGTCAAGCGGGTAGCGTTCGCCGTTCATCGCCACCAGTAAATTGTACGCATCAATGGTACCAATCAGCCTGTCGGGATCGGTTGACGGCAGGTTGGCGACTACCTTCCCGCGGAAGCGGAGGTCTTCGTTGTAGAGTTTCAAAGCCTGTAAGTTGGCGCTGTCAACATCAACGGCCAGATCAACCGAAGGGTAGCTGTTCTGGATGTTTGATGCGTTAACATCGAGTTCAAGTTTGATATTTGGATCGTTGATATTGCCGGTGACGGCCAGCTTTTGATCTGCGATAGTTCCGTTCGCAGTAAAATCGCTGTAAGAATAGCCCTTAATTTCTGCACGTTTTGCATTTAGGGCGAACCGGGCATTCATAGTTTTCGGATCGAAACCAGTGCCATTCACCTTTGCAGTAACCGTAATGCGGCCGATATTAGCTTCCTGCCGGATCAGCCGCCCCGCATTGAAGTTGGTAAGGCCGACATTCGCGCTAAAGCTTTCGCCCCGCAGTCCGCCGACGGCTGTCACAGAACCTATCGTAGAATTGACCACCATGTTGGCGTTGAAATTCTCCATACTGCCCCTGAAATTTCCGGTTGCCCGAAAGTTCTCTGGTATCCTGATGTTTGAAGGGATCACGCCTTTTGAAACCAGGGCATTCAGATCGCGGCTGCCCGAGCGAAATTCGTGTAGCGAAATATTGAAAGCAGCTTTATCCATATCCGGTAGCCCGGTTAAACGCCCCGAAGCGCTGATGCGGGTGTTGGTTAAGCCGGAGATCTCGAGGTTCGGAATGCTCAGATCCTTAACCTTACCGCTGGCTCTGCCGTTGATATCCAGCACCAGGTTAGGGCTGCCCTTGAACGGATCGACTGATGCCAGATCCGGCATGATGATCAAAACGTCTCTCAACCCGATCCTTGTTCCGTTCAGGTTCGCTTCAATACCCAGTTCACCGGGATTTTCGGTGAGGCTTTCAACCGACGGATAAGTTAGTCGTAACTCGTCTTTAATGACGGTATGAGAAGTTTGCAGGTACAGGTTTTCAAGGAACGCCTGATTCTTTCCGTAGAGAAAATTAGTTTCTAACCGGCGCAGATCCAGACCGCTCCTTTCAAGCATACTGAGGTTGCCGATCTTTCCGGAGATCTCCTCCACACTGTAGTAAATGTTTTCCGCATCGCCATTCAGATCCTGTATGTCTAGATGCATGTAATCGATGCCGCGAGGCAGTTTTTTTGCCGACAGGTCGTCGAATTTGATATCATTGTTTTTGAGGGCCAGTTTAGCTACCCTTACTGTCCAGCCTTTTTGAGCTTCGTTTGAAATAGTCCCACCCGTGCTTTCAGCACCTTGCTGCGCCGCCTTTCCCAGTCCCAATGCAGCAGTTGTGTTGGTCAGCGCAATGGAGGAAATGACGATATCCTGATTTTTGATATCGGTCTTTTCCATCTTTACGAGGAGCCGCCCCAGATCAACCTGCGTATTGATGGCCGATATGTCATTGCGATAATCAACTTTGACCTTCGACACGTCGAGGATTCCAAGTTTCAGGTCCAGGGTGGGAGCTGCCGATGCCGCTACCAATGGTGTAGTTTCATTTGCGGCCGGTTTCACTTTTACCGGCTTGAGCTGGTATACCCGGGCGTTTAAACCCTCCAAATTAATTTCCGGAATGTTATAGCGCATATTGTCAAGGTTAAAGTCGGTGATGCGGGTGTCAAAGTGACCCAGGGTAAATGCGATGTCGCTCGCGGTAACGGCGTCCCGGTAGTTCACTTTTATGCGGTCGAGGTTGATCTTTCCGACAGAGAACGTCAGTGCGGCGGTGCTGTCGGCAGGAGGGGCAGGCTGCGCCTGTTGCGTCATAAAAGCGTTGATTATGTAATCAAAGTTGAAGGCGCTGTCCGGCATGGTTCGCTGAACATTTGCCGTAATTCCGCGAAGATCCACAAGATTGATCTCCACCTGATTTTTGAGCAGCTTCAGCATGGAGATATCTACTTTCAGAGTATCTCCGGCCAGCAGCGTATCTCCTTTCTGATCTTCAAAATAAACGCCCTCGAGCACCAGTTGCTTCGGCAGATCCAGGCTTAGCTTATCGATTTCAACCGGCGTTCCGATCTTGTTCTGAAGAAAGGCGACGGCTTTCTTGCGGGCAAAATCCTGCACCGCCGGTACCTTGATGAGCACAAAGACCAATACCAGCAGCATCAGAATGCAGGCAATGATCCATAAAAAGGTTTTGATAGTAATGCGTGCGTACTTGTTCAAACGGCAGACTTGTTGTCATCATTTATAAGCGAAAAAAGCTGATGAATGTTTGTTTAAAGCCAATGTGTAACGAAAGGGTGCCGGTCTTCGTCTATAGGTAAGAAAAGGATCATAAGAATGGAAGAACAAGTTTTAGACCTGGCCATCGAGCGGGTCTCCTCTGGCGATTATACTCTGGATGAGTTACAGGATATTCTTGATATGGTAAGTCATATACTGGCTTAAGCATACTTTCGTTATGGGCGGCATTTTGACTTGGGCATTCTTAAAGTGGTTTTTACCTGAAGTTTCTGGCAGCAGGGAAAACCTCTTGAGCCAGGGTTTTGCGTACTTGCGTTTTTTTGTCTTTAGTTTGGTCAATTAATTTGCCTGCGTTGTCGGTTCCGGTAGCTGTTAAGTCACATAATAATTTCGACAGATCAAAACATCGCCTTACAACAACATGAATTACTTCGCCCTCACGTTGAAGCTTGCCTTCAACCATCAATAGTTTTGCCTGAAGTATCTCTTTGCGGTATTTCTCAAATAAATTCTGAAAAACCACTAAGTTTGAGACGCCAGTTTCATCTTCCACAGTAATGAAACATACACCACCGGCTGTTCCGGGCCGTTGACGTACAAGAACGAGCCCTGCTACCTTTACCAGTAATCCGTCTTTCGCTTCACTGATCTCTTTACAGGATAGAATATGCAGTAGCTGAAGTTTTTCCCTAACAAAGCTTACCGGATGTGCTTTTATAGATAAGGATGTGGAAGCATAATCCTGGATTACATGTTCGCTTGAGCTCATTAGTGGGAGCGGAATTTGACTTTCATAAGCACTTTGAGATGGCTGACCAGCGAACAGTGAAACCGGCCGGTCATGCAAAGATGAAATCTCCCACAAAGCCTGACGGCGGTCGAGCGACAATGACCGGAATGCATCTGCATCAGCAAGTCTTTCCAAAGCAGCCTGCGGCACGCCTGCATCACGCAAACCAGGAATGCTCATATACTTTGTGGTTCTCGCAGATACTAATAAATCGGCATCTTGTTGCCGCATTCCTTTGATCTGACGAAAGCCAAGCCGGATCTGATGATATTTTCCAGATATTTCCTCTAAGGCATTGTCCCATATTGAATAGTTGATATCTACAGGCAGCACTTCAACGCCGTGTTTTTGTGCATCGATAACGATCTGTGCAGGCTGATAAAACCCCATTGGCATACTGTTCAGAAGAGCAGTGGCAAAAACATCAGGATAATAACACTTGATCCAGGAAGAAACATAAACCAGCAGTGCAAAGCTGGCGGCATGGCTTTCGGGAAAGCCATAACTGCCGAAACCTTCAAGTTGTTTGAAAACCCGCTGTGCAAATTCTTCAGCATATCCACGTGCCTTCATTCCGTCAATGAGTTTTCTTTCGAACTGAGTTACCAGACCTTTAAGTTTAAAAGTAGCCATGCTCCGCCGAAGTTTATCGGCTTCTGCCGGAGTAAATCCTGCAGCCACGATAGCGATCTTCATGGCCTGTTCTTGAAAAAGTGGCACACCCAGCGTTTTTCCAAGTATATCTTTAAGCTCCTGAGAAGGGTATTCAACGGGTTCTTCACCATTGCGCCGACGCAGATAGGGATGCACCATGTCACCTTGTATAGGGCCGGGCCGCACAATAGCTACTTCGATTACAAGGTCGTAAAAGCATTTTGGTCGCAGACGTGGCAGCATGGATTGCTGAGCCCTGCTTTCTATCTGAAAAACGCCGATCGTGTCAGCATGACTTATCATCTCATATACAGCCGGGTCGTCCTGTGGAATATTTGCCAGAGTAAGATCAAGATCATAATGTTCCTTTGCCAGATTGAAGGCTTTTCGGATACAGGTAAGCATGCCTAATCCCAACACATCAATTTTCAGGAAGCCCAATGCATCTATATCATCCTTATTCCATTCGATATTAGTGCGTCCTTCCATGCGTGCATTCAGAAGAGGGCAGAGGTCAGTAAGGTTACCCTGCGTAATCACAAATCCACCGGTATGCTGCCCTAGCTGACGTGGAAAACCCATCAACTGTTTGGTCAGTTCAAGCACTTTCAACAGATGCGGATCCTTAGGATTCAATCCTTGTTCAAGGATGCGCTGATCTTCAAACCATTCATCGGTAAACCTCCAGATGGCGCCCGAAAGCCGGTTGATAGTATCAATCGAGAGCCCCATTGCTTTGCCAACATCACGGATAGCCCCTTTCTGATGTAACTGCGTAACTGTGGCAACAATAGCTGCTCTGTCGCGACCATACTTTTCATAAATGTATTGGATCACTTCTTCTCTTCGCTCATGTTCAAAGTCCACATCAATATCGGGAGGCTCGTTTCGTGCAGATGAAATGAATCGTTCGAAGAGAAGATCGAACTTTGTGGGATCTACCGAAGTGATTCCGAGGCAAAAGCAAACTGTTGAATTAGCGGCTGATCCTCGTCCCTGGCACAAGATACCTCTGTTTCTTGCAAAACGCACAATATCATAGACGGTCAAAAAATAGCAGGCGTAGTTCATTTCTTCAATGAACGCCATTTCGTGGTCAATAGACTTTATGATCTTTTCAGGTATGTTATCACCATAATGCTGTCGGGCACCTTGCCACGTGAGATATACCAGCTCTTCTTGAGGAGAGCGCCCTTCGATCGTAATTTCATTCGGGTAAACGTATTGAAGGCTATCCAGTGAGAACTGACAACTTTCAGCAATTTCCAGCGTATGTCGTAATGCTTCAGGATACTGACGGAAAAGTCGTGACATTTCAACAGCTGGTTTCAGGAATCGCTCCGCATTAGCGTGAAGGTGGAAGCCGGCGTTATGGATACTGCATTTTTCCCGGATACATGTTAAGATATCCTGTAGCTGACGACGGCTCACGTCATGGTAGTGCACATCATTTGTGGCCACTAAAGAAATGCTTAATTGTATTGAGAATTGCGAAAGCCGAAATAATCTTTTATTATCATTCCCGTTATAAAAGCGGGTTGCAGCCAGGTAAAGATTGTCACCTAAGGCCTCTTTATACTCTTTCAAATGTGATTCAAAAGCAGGCGTAAAATGAAAGGTTTCTGTAAGCACAGGAGGAGGAACTACTACGAATTTGATACCTTTGGCCTGCTGATAGACATCCTGTTTATAGAGATTGCACTCTCCTTTCTCTGCTCGAAGGTTTCCGGTTGTTAACAAAGCTGAAAGGCGGCTGTAAGCTTCCTGATCGGTCGGATAAGCCAAAAGACTCGGACCGTCGATCAAATCCAGGCGGCAAGCTGGTATCAGCCGGATATTATGTCCCTTTGCCGCAATATGTGCCCGAACAACTCCAGCAAGAGTGTTCCGGTCGGTAATGGCAATTTCTTTATATCCTAAATTAGCAGCCTGCTCAACGAGTTCTTGAGGATGAGAACCGCCCCTCAAAAAACTGAAGTTGCTTGTAACCTGCAGTTCAGTATAGCTCATGTTATTTTTTTTTGTTTATGCGAAAAATCCATGCAAAAACCATTGACGCGATTGGTCATCGGTATAATGACCTGATCTGAATAACCAATAGCGTTGTCCGTCCTGATCTTCCACATGATAATAATCACGATGCTCGCCACTTTCCAACCACCACTCACGTTCTATACGTTCAGGCCCATCAGCCTTCCTGATCTCATGAACCTTTTTTTTGTATCGAAAAACCATGGGCGGGTAATCGGGTATAGGAGCTGTCACTTCAATTGGTTCAGGTTTCATTAAAAGCTGCGTAGGACGAGTCCTGTCGGTCGGCCATGCGGTTGTTGCTTTTTCATCAATAGAAGAAGCGAGTTTGATTGATCGCTCAGGCCAGTAATGTTCATTGGGCAAATAACGATGGATCGAACCGGTCCCTACTTTTCCCGCCAGTCTGTCAAGTAATTCTGCGATCCCTCCATTGTCCAGACCTGATTTTTCTGCCCACAAGTTTTCCTGAACCGGCTCTGTATCCTCAACTTTAGGTGCTTCCATTACAAACAACTCGATGCCCAGCGCTGGTTCAATCGACGATATTTTAAGATCGAAAAGTTTAAAAAGATGTGCTTCATGATGTGAAGACCGATTGGTGCCGATCCCGATCTGCTGCATTCTGCCATCTACACGATAACATTTGAGAATTGCAGTTCTTAGACCTTTGCCTTCCTGTTGTAAACGTCCACAAAGATCTTTCAGAAGTTGTTTGACCGCAAGCTCTATTCCCGTCTTAGTGCGGATGGGTTCTAGACAAGGTAATCGTTCCTGATAAGGTTCAACTATCTGTAACGGCTCAAGATGTTCTTGTTCCTGTCCAAGTGCCTGCCGAAGTTTCAAAAGCAGATCTTGTCCGAAACGGCGGCGTAGTGCGGACCGTGGTATTGTTATAAAGCTGGCAATTGTCCGGAAACCGAGTTTATGCATACGATCAATTACAGAACCTTCCAGTCGCAAGGCCGCAGGCGGTAACGTAAGTAAGGCAGAAGCCTGGTCGCCGCTTTTGATAATTGGTGTAACTTTCCCAAAACGGGCGATAGCCCATGATGTGCCGATGGTATCTGAAATGGCAGAATGCACATCATATCCTTTGCTCTTCAGTCGATTAACTATCTCATTTAAGTAGAGTTCTTCGCCACCCCATAAATGTGCGCAGCCGCTTATGTCCAGCGTCAATCCATCAGGAGGTGAAAGTGATACCAAAGGGGTATAGCGAATACACCATTCACCAAGATTTTTCAGCAGCCTGAAAGTTAAAAGAGGACGATCGTCAAATACCTGAATACCGGGAATAATGGCCTTAGCATCAGCAACGGGTATACCAGGATTTACGCCCAAAGTTTCAGCTGAGAAATTAGTTGCTGTAACCACCATCCGCCCATGATCCGGTGCGGCTAAAACAAAAGGTTTGTCCTTTAGTTCTGGCCGGCGAAGCGTTAGCCAGTCTGTCGTTAAATGACGAAACCATATCGAAGCAAAACGTTTGGACATACCTGATCATGCTATCCGGCTTTTCGTCTCTGCGTAGATACGACAACCGGCAAACTATCTTTATCTGCTAACGGCATAAACTTGCCACCACACCATTCCATCTTCCATGCTCCGGGACTTCCATTCCGAACCTTTAACAGTTCCACATTCCATCGCGGAAAACCGGGCCCCGGCATACCATCTTCAGACTCACTCGGTAAAGGGGTGATCTTCCATCTGGCAACACAGGTTGTTGTACTCAGTTTGTTTATATCTTTTCGGACTATGAAAGCAGTTACCCTGCTTTTTTCGACAATTAATTGGAGCCGCAGTGTTTGTGCAAAGCTAACTTCTCCTAGTTCTGCAACCACCGCGCAAAGCACTTCACATTTCAGGGCTTCTTCCAGTACCCATAAAATATCCTTTTCATGAATCAGATCAATAAAAATGACCCGGTCAGGATCTACACCAAATGCTTTAAGAGCTGGAGGAAAAAGCGTTCGCGATCTTCCAATCCAAAGACAGGCTTTTCCCGATTGCATGTGCGTTTGAAGTAATCCGCCGATAAATCCGCAGCAGGCTGCCGCGTGTTCCGGTTCCCCACTTAGAAACTCATGGATCGCACCAGTAGGAAAAACAGCATTAGGAAAAGCAGTTTCTATAGGGCCAAGACCCATAATTCCACTTTTCGTTGAGGGGATAGTTTTATATCCCTGCCAGTGCAGTATATTTTGCTGAAGTTGATTAATGAGGGCTTTTTTTGCAATTTGTTTCATATGATAGTATGTGCAAATATAATGCTAAATTTATTAGCAATATTAAGATGTTGTAAAAAAACACAAGTAGAAGTTCAGGTAGCGCGTTTACAGTCTTAATGTTAATCTTTTGTTGAAAAATCAGCTTAATCGCCAGTTCTTTATCTGTAAATTTGAAGCTTATCATTTACCATCGTTAACGAAGTATTTTCATGCCCGAATTTTCTCATTTACACGTACATACTCAATTCTCACTGCTTGACGGTGCTGCCGATATTTCTAAACTTTTTAAGAAAGCAGCAGCCGATGGAATGAAGGCGATGGCCATCACCGATCACGGCAATATGTTCGGAGCTTTCAAGTTCGTTGCCGAGGCCGCCAAACACGGGGTGAAGCCAATTGTGGGTTGCGAGTTTTATGTAGTCGAAGACCGGCATAAGAAGCAGTTCACCAAAGAGAACAGAGATGTTCGCTGCCATCAGCTTTTCCTGGCAAAAAATCCACAGGGGTATAAAAATCTGGTGAAACTGTGTTCTTTGGGATATATGGAGGGCCTTTACAGTAAATGGCCCCGCATCGATAAAGAACTGATCGAAAAGTACCACGAAGGTCTGATTGCCACTACTTGCTGTATCGGAGCATCCGTTCCGCAAACCATTTTGAAGAAGGGAGAGGCAGAGGCAGAAGCCGAGTTCAAATGGTGGTTAGATTTGTTCGGCGACGACTATTACATTGAGCTGCAACGACACGATATTCCGGAACAGGCTACCATTAATCAAGTACTGCTCAAATTCGCAAAAAAATATAATGTCAAGATCATTTGCTCTAACGATTCGCATTATGTTGATCAACAAGATGCCAATGCACACGACATTCTGCTTTGCGTAAATACCGGCGATATGCAAAGCACACCGATCGCCACAGATGAAGAGGGCGGAAAAGGATATCGCTTTGGTTTCCCCAATGATCAGTTTTACTTCAAAACACAGGCCGAAATGGCCGAGCTCTTTCATGATCTGCCCGAATCACTCGATAATACTAACGAGATCGTTGATAAAGTTGAAACCCTTCAGTTGAAGAGGGATATTCTGCTTCCAAACTTCCCCATCCCAACGGAATTTAAAGTTCACGACGACGATGTTTTAAACCAGTGGGAGTATCTAAAACATTTGACGTATACAGGAGCAAAAGAACGTTATCAGGATGTTACCCCCGATATTCAGGAACGCCTGGATTTTGAGTTGTTTACCATTAAAACCATGGGTTTTGCGGGATACTTTCTGATCGTATCCGACTTCATTAAAGCCGGCCGTGATATGGGCGTGTTTGTTGGGCCCGGCCGTGGTTCTGCGGCAGGATCCGCTGTGGCGTACTGTATCGGCATCACCAACATTGACCCAATCAAATACAATCTCCTGTTTGAGCGTTTTCTGAATCCTGACCGGAAATCAATGCCCGATATTGATACGGATTTTGATGATGCCGGTCGGCAGCGAGTGATCGATTATGTGGTGGATAAATACGGAAAAAATCAGGTAGCCCAGATCATCACCTACGGTTCCATGGCTGCCCGAACCAGTATTCAGGATGTGGCCCGTGTGCTTGATGTGCCCCTGCCTGAGGTAAGTGCGCTGAAAAAACTGGTTCCTGATACCCTCGGCATTACGTTAAAGGAAGCCTTTGAGCAGGTTCCGGAGTTAAAAGAGATTTTAAAAGGGAACGATATCCGGGCAAAAGTTTTAAAGGAAGCGGAGAAACTCGAAGGTTCGGTTCGGAACACCGGTATTCACGCTGCGGGTATCATCATCGCTCCCGAAGACCTTACCAATATCATCCCGGTAGCAACGGCCAAAGATTCTGATCTGCTGGTTACCCAGTTCGACGGCCGCGTGATTGAAGATGCCGGTGTAATCAAAATGGACTTCCTGGGTCTGAAAACGCTGACCATTATCAAAGATGCCCTGCGCCTGATTAAACAAAATCACGGGGTTGAAATAGATATTGATTACATCTCGCTCACCGACGAAGCGACTTTTGAGCTATATCAGCGGGGCGACACCAACGGGACATTCCAGTTTGAGAGTGACGGTATGCAGATGTACCTGCGGGAGTTAAAGCCCGATAAGTTTGAAGATCTTATTGCCATGAACGCCCTGTACCGCCCCGGGCCCATCGAGTATATTCCTAAGTTTATTGCCCGTAAGCATGGGCGTGAATCGGTAAGCTATGACCTGGACGATATGGAAGAATATCTTTCGGATACGTATGGAATCACCGTCTATCAGGAGCAGGTGATGCTTTTATCCCAGAAGCTGGCCAACTTTACCAAAGGCGATGCCGACGTTCTGCGGAAGGCGATGGGTAAAAAGGACCGTAAAATGCTGGATAAACTGAAGCCGCAGTTTATTGAGAACGCAAAGAAGAACGGCCATGATGAAAAGAAGCTGGAGAAAATCTGGACCGACTGGGAAGCTTTTGCATCCTATGCATTTAATAAGTCCCATTCGACCTGCTATGCGTTCGTAGCGTATCAAACGGCGTATCTCAAGGCGCATTACCCGTCCGAGTACATGGCGGCGGTTTTAAACAACCAGAATAACATCGAAAAGATCTCTTTCTTTATGGAGGAGTGTAAGCGAATGGGTATTTCGGTTCTCGGACCAGATATCAACGAGTCTGATCTCAGCTTTGCAGTAAACAAAAAGGGGGAGGTTCGTTTTGGCATGTCGGGGATAAAAGGAGTTGGAGAGAAGGCCGTTGAGAGTATAATTGAAGAACGAAATGAAAATGGCCCATACAAGGATATATTTGATTTTGCCCGTCGCACTAATCCCCGTGCGGTAAGTAAAAAGGTTTATGAAAATCTGGTTTTAGGTGGCGCCTTTGATTGTTTCGGCTATCATCGTGCGCAGTTTTTCTGTAGGCCGGAAGGGGCCGTTCACAGCGGTATCGAACGACTGATTAAGTATACCAATGATTACCAGAACAATAAAGATTCATCACAAGTCTCTCTTTTTGGCGGTACAAGTGATGCGCAAATTGCCGAGCCACACATGCCTGAATGCCCCGAATGGGGATTGATAGAAAGACTTAAATATGAAAAGGAAGCGATCGGTATTTATCTGACTGGTCATCCGCTGGATAACTACAGATTTGAGCTGGAAAATTTTTGTTCTCACCAGGTTAAGCACCTGGGCTTGATCAATAAATTTAAAGGAGGTGAGCTTCAGGAAGCAGACCAGCAAGAATTTAGTAAGGTCAGGAACCGGGATCTGGTTGTTGGCGGCTTGATTTCAGCATGCAGTCATCGTACTACTAAAACAGGCAAACCTTTTGGCTCGTTCATGCTGGAAGATTACACAGATAATTACGAGATCGTGCTGTTTGGGGAGGATTATGTGAAATTTAAGCAATTCTTTACGGATGGCTATTTTTTACAGATAAGAGGAACAGTAAGCGAGCGATTCAAACAGAAAGATAACTGGGAGTTCAAAGTAACCGGCATGGCCCTGTTGTCGGAATTGCGGGATAAGATGGCAAAATGTCTGACTATTCAATTGCCATTACATGAGTTGTCAGGTACATTCATTTCAAAAATGGATGAAATGTTGCAAATCAATTCAGAACAGAATCCAAACAGGAACTGTCAGCTGAAGTTCGCGGTACTCGATTACGAAACCGAAACCAGTATTGAGCTCCCTGCCAAGTCGATTAAAATAAATCCAAGTAATGAGTTTTTGGATGAGCTGGCTAAGATAAACGGTGTACGGTATAAGTTAAACTGATGTCACTTTAGCAGATTTCCTTTTGTGGCAGGAAGTTTGAAAGCTATCTTTATCTTAAATAAAATAAATAATCATGGCATTAGAAATAACAGATGCAAACTTCGATGAAGTAGTGCTAAAATCAGACAAGCCAGTATTGGTCGACTTTTGGGCAGAATGGTGCGGTCCATGCCGTATGGTAGGTCCTGTTGTAGAAGAATTAGCAAAAGAGTACGAAGGAAAGGCTGTCGTTGGTAAAGTGAATGTTGATCACAATCCTAATATTTCGATGAAATTCGGGATCCGCAATATTCCAGCTTTATTATTCTTCAAAAATGGTGAGATCGTTGATAAGCAGATCGGCGCGGTGCCTAAGTCTGTTCTTGCAGATAAATTAGGGAAACAGATAGCTTAAGCTAATTCCCTTAAAAAAATCCTGCTCCATTTGGGCAGGATTTTTTTTGTTTTATTCGAAGAGCTCCTTAATTCTCTTTGATACAGGGTGCTTAGGCTTGAATCGCACATTTAAGAAAGAAGCAATAGTTGCGGCAATCTGCTTTTGATAAAGTTGCAATTTAGTTTTTACTTCGCCCTTGGGTTTGATGTCAGGACCTATCGCCGCGATCCAGGTTTGACTCGACTCTGGAATGCTGCTGCCATGTGAGGTCCATAACCTTTTATTTTTGTCGCCTCGCCCGTGGTCGACAGTGATCAATAGTGTCGTTCTGTTCTTGTAATCGGGGTCGCTTTGTATCCAGGTCCATATCTCTTTAACAAATTTGTCGAATTGATGGGCGGCATCAAGGTAAAAGCGATACCGTCCTGAATGAGCCCATTCATCCGTTTCACCGTACGAGATGTAAAGAACTTTTGGCTTTTTGGTCTTCAGGTATTCGAACGCTCCGTAATGTGTGAAAACGTCCAGGCACTCTGCATTTCCCCATGGACGGTGCGAGTTCTGCAGCATTGCATCGATCAGTGCTTCATTTGGCGTAGGCGTTTTGCCACCGATGTGGTCAAATGCTGCAAACACAGGTAAGTCATTTCGGTCTGTGCTTAAAATGTATGGAAATGCCGCCCATGCACCAAAAGCGGCTACCCTTCCGTTGAAGGTTTTTTGTTTATTCAGGAACTCCAGAATGTTCTCGTTCGGATTGTTTTCAAAAGCGTTGGAGTTGATGGCTGTATCAACGAAGCCCGTAAGCAACTCGCTGTATCCGGGGAAAGATACGTTAAACGGATTTGCAACATCTACGTTATTGCCCACATTACGGTTTCCATAAACCTGGCCCTGGGGTGCCAGTGTATTCCAGAAGAAGGGTAGAATTTTACTTCGGCTAACCAGAGGATCTCTATCCCAGTATTTTTCATAGATGTAATTTTTGCTGTCCTGGTTAAACGACTTATGATTTGCTATAACGGTATCAACCCCGTTAAACAGCTCCTGCCACCGATAACCATCGGTGGTGATGATAATCATGTTTTCCGTTTGGGTTTGTGGCCGGGCAGTGCCGCTAAGGAAAGCTGCCAGGACAAGAAGAATCATTTTTTTCATCATTAGCAAAGATAGAACTGCTTTACAGAAAACCTAATTCCAGGCGCGCTTCTTCACTCATCATATCCTTGCTCCAGGGCGGATCGAACGTGATCTCGACAATAACGTTTTTCACCTCTTCTAATTCACGTACGCTAAGATCTACATCCCGAATAATCTGGTCAGACGCCGGGCAACCGGGGGCAGTGAGAGTCATCAAAATCTTAACCTGCCCGTCTAAGTGGGTGATGAGTTCATAAACCAATCCTAATTCATAAATATCAACGGGTATTTCCGGATCGAATACCATTTTCAGTTTTTCGATCACCTTATCTTTAATGCCGGCCATATCAATGATGATCATGATTTTGCACTTTTAACGGTGTTTAACGCTAATGCGTACAGCTTAATTTGTTTGACCATGGCGAGTAACCCATTGGAACGGGTCGGCGAAAGGTGTTCCTTAAGTCCGATCTTATCGATGAAATAGAGATCTGCATTCAGAATTTCTGCTGGTGTAAAGCCCGATAAAACCCTCACGATAAGGGATACAAGTCCTTTAGAAATAATGGCGTCGCTGTCTGCAGTAAGGTGGATCTTTCCGTTCAGGAAACTCGCATGTAACCAAACCTTCGACTGGCATCCTTTGATCAGATACTGATCCTGCTTATAGACCGGGTCGATCAAAGGCAGCCTTTTTGCTTCCTGAATAATGTATTCATATTTATCCATCCAGTCTGTATGGAATTCAAACTCTGCGATCAATTCATCCTGCTTATCGTTAATCGTCATTTTTTCAGGTTAAATTAGCATGGAGATAACTTTCTTTAGGCTTTCCGTAAAGCGGTCGATCTCGTCTGTACTATTATAAACGGCAAATGAAGCGCGGATAGTTCCCGGAATACAGAAAAAGTCCATGATAGGCTGCGTACAATGATGTCCGGTCCTTACCGCTATACCCATCTTGTCAAGTAGTATGCCGGTATCATAAGGGTGTATACCTTTTATTGAAAGTGATAATGAACCGGTTTTTGATCGGGCTTTTCCGATGATTTCTACACCCCCGATCTCGTTCATGCGTGAAGTAGCATAATTCATAAGATCACTTTCGAATGCAGCGATCCGGTCGAGGCCAATGTCACGAATGAAGTTGATGGCCGCTTTTAGGGTGATCGCGCCTTCAATGTGCGGCGTTCCAGCTTCAAATTTGAAGGGGAGCTCATTGTATTCCGTCTTGGAAAAGGTAACCGTTTTTATCATGTCCCCTCCGCCCTGGTAAGGTGGCAGCTTGTCTAGCCATGCTTCTTTACCGTAAAGAACGCCGATACCTGTAGGGCCATACATCTTATGACCAGAAAAAACCAGAAAGTCACTATCAAGATACTGAACGTCGATAGGGAGATGCTGAACTGCCTGCGCCGCGTCGAGCAGAACCGGGGTTCCGTTGTCGTGCGCCAGATCGATAATTTCTTTTACCGGGTTGACCGTTCCTAGTGTATTCGAAACGTAGCTCACGGCGACGATCTTTACGGTTTCATCCAGAAGATTCCGGTATGCATCCAAGAGTAGATTGCCGTCATGATCCATTGGGATAACTCTTAAAACCGCCCCTCTTTTTTCACAGAGCATTTGCCACGGGACAATATTCGAATGATGCTCCAAATTTGAAATAACTACCGAATCCCCTTTTTTAACAGCGAGTCGCCCGTAACAATCAGCTACCAGGTTAATGCCATCAGTGGTTCCTTTGGTGAAAATAACCTCACGGGAGTGGCGGGCGTTGATCAGAGCGGCCACTGCGTTCCGGCTTACTTCATAGGCATCAGTAGCTTTCTGGCTAAGATAATGTACACCCCGGTGGATGTTACTGTTGATAGTAGTGTAATAATCGGTAATGGCATTTATTACTGCCCGCGGCTTCTGTGTGGTAGCAGCATTGTCAAAATAGATCAGTGGTTTACCAAAAACAGACTGGTGGAGGGCCGGAAAGTGCTGGTTCACCGGCTGTCCTTGATATTCCAGGTGGCTTTGAAATGTTGTTGATTGTAATTCCATCAGATCGTCAGTTTATGCTGTGATCAGGCTTTCGCTTTGCAACTTTAGCCTCAGCAACTCGTAAACGTAATCTTTTAAGGCCGGTATTCTGATCCGCGAGTGGACGTCTGAGACAAATGCCTCTACAAGTAGCCGCTTTGCGCTCTCTTCACCAATGCCACGGCTTTTAAGGTAAAACACCGCTTCGTCGTTTAGTTGGCCCACTGTAGATCCGTGCGAGCACTTTACATCGTCGGCGAATATTTCGAGCTGTGGTTTACTGTTAATAACGGCCTGTTCACTTAACAGAACGTTGTTATTCTGTTGAAAGGCGTTGGTTTTCTGTGCCTCCGGATGCACATAGACCTTCCCGTTGAACACTGCATGTGACCGGTCCATCATAATGCCCTTATAGAGTTCGCTGCTGTGGCAGTTTGGTGCCTGGTGATCTGCCAGGGTGTGATTGTCTACGTGCTGACGGTCGGTTGTTATATAGGTTCCCAGTAAATTTGTTTCAGTTCCGCTATCAGCGAGCCGGCAGTTTAGTTCGTTTCGGGTTAGTGCCGCATTGCCTGCTGAAATGTTAATATTGTTGAACACGCTGTTTGCGTGCTGCACGACTTCTCTCTGATGTACAAGATAAATATCTTCGTTAAGGGCATTCACAACGTACGAATCGAACACCGCTGAAGGGTGCAGCTTTTGTTCATTCACATAGCTGATCAACGCCGGATGGTTGGTGTATGAATTAAACGTTTCAACAACTGTTGTTTCGCTGAGTTCTTCGGCCAGCACCAGCATACGATAAGGGATAAAAGCTGCCGAATTGTTTCCAGTTATGACATGTGCGATATGAATTGGTTTTTCGATGACCACCTTCGTCCTGATATGCAGCACATAGAAATGTTTGAAAAAGGCCGTGTTTAATGCCAGCATCGGGTTCTCGGGGTCTGCAGTGATAGAACCTATTTTTTCGGCGTAGTCAGGATCATCCAGGGCAGTAGAACCGAGAAATGAAGCTCCTTCGGGCAGGACATCCGAGATTTCAGGCGCCAGCTTTCCGTTGATGAGAACAATTTTGAAGGCGTTTAGATCGGGAATTTCTTCAGGAAGGGTGTGGTACGGTTCATTCTCAGGCTGAAAGGTAAATTCTTGTTTCAGAAGGCGGTTCAGGTTTGTGAATTTCCATTCTTCATAGCGGCTCGAAGGAAGCCCCTTTAGATTAAAAAACTGAAAGGCGGATGCTCTCTTAGCGAGCAGGGCTGGAGATTCGAGATGCCGTTCCGGCAGGTGTTCTCTCTCGAAATTATCGATCAGGTAGTTATAAAAATTGTTATAGACACCTCTTTCCATCGCCTTTCATGCTTACTTCATGTTACACTTCATATGGGTTCAAACTTCCGGTCGTACTTCCCGTATCCAGTCGTAACCTTTCTCTTCGAGTTCCAAAGCCAGCTCTTTTGACCCCGACCGTATTATCTTGCCATCGTACAGAATATGCACAAAATCCGGTATAATATATTCAAGCAGCCGTTGATAATGCGTTATCACTAAAAAGGCGTTGTTCTCCGTCCGCAGCTTGTTTACGCCTGATGCCACAGTTCGCAGCGCATCAATGTCCAGACCTGAATCGGTTTCATCCAGAATTGCCAGCTTCGGGTCGAGCATGGCCATCTGCAGTATTTCATTGCGCTTTTTTTCGCCGCCTGAAAATCCTTCATTTACAGACCGGTTTACCAGCGACGTTTTCAGATCCACCAGCTCCTGCTTTTCTTTTAGTCTTTTAAGGAACTCTTTCGCAGACAAAGGTGGAAGACCCTTATGTGCATGGATCTCTTCGAGAGCCGTTTTTAAAAAGGTGCTATTCGAAACCCCGGGAATCTCCACCGGATACTGAAATGCAAGAAACAACCCTTCCCGTGCCCGTTCTTCCGGCGCCATTTGAAGAAGATCTTTGCCATCGAATTCAACTGTTCCACTTGTCACCTGATAGCTTTCGTTGCCCGCCAGAACCGAGGCTAGTGTACTTTTTCCTGAGCCGTTCGGCCCCATAATGGCGTGTATTTCCCCAGAGTTTACCTGCAACGTGATCCCTTTAAGTATCTCTTTTCCATCGATTGCCGTTTGAAGATCATTTATTTTCAGCATGGTACCTCATTCAAGTTCGTTATCCGACGCTTCCATCCAATGAGATGGCCAGCAATTTTTGCGCTTCCACGGCGAACTCCATGGGCAGTTTATTCAATACTTCTCTTGCATATCCGTTCACGATCAATGCAACCGCTTTTTCAGAGTCGATGCCTCTTTGGTTGAGATAGAAGATCTGGTCCTCTGCGATCTTTGAGGTAGTTGCTTCATGTTCAATAATGGATGAGCTGTTTCTGCCTTCAATATACGGGAAGGTATGCGCTCCGCATTTGTCACCGATAAGGAGCGAGTCGCACTGTGTGAAATTTCGGCAATTGCTTGCGTTCGCATGAATCTCAACAAGTCCTCTGTAGCTGTTTTGACTATGGCCCGCGGAGATGCCTTTTGAGATGATCCTGCTCCGGCTGTTTTTTCCAATGTGATGCATCTTGGTGCCGGTATCCGCTATCTGCCGGTTTCGGGTGAACGCAACAGAATAAAACTCTCCGGTCGAGTTATCACCTTTCAGGATCACGCTCGGATATTTCCACGTTATTGCCGAGCCGGTCTCTACTTGCGTCCATGATATCTTAGAATTACTGCCTTTGCAAATTCCACGCTTGGTTACAAAGTTGAAAACACCACCTTTTCCATCCTTATCACCGGGGTACCAGTTCTGCACAGTTGAGTACTTAATCTCTGCATCATCCAGTGCGATTAGCTCCACAACCGCCGCATGCAGTTGATTCTCGTCGCGGCTTGGAGCAGTACATCCTTCCAGATAACTTACATAGCTGCCGCTATCCGCCACAAGAAGTGTTCGTTCGAACTGGCCGCTGTTACGGGCATTTATGCGAAAATAAGTGGAAAGCTCCATCGGGCATTTTACGCCGGGAGGAATGTAGGCGAAAGAACCATCGGAGAAGACGGCAGCATTCAGTGCGGCAAAAATGTTGTCGCTTGACGGCACAACGGTTCCGATGTATTTTCTTACCAGGTCCGGGTGGTTTTGAACGGCTTCACCAAATGAGCAAAAGATAACGCCCTGTTCAGCCAGCTTCTCTTTGAATGTTGTTGCTACGGAAACGCTGTCAAAGACAGCATCTACGGCAACACCAGAAAGTAGTTTTTGCTCTTCAAGTGGTATGCCCAGCTTTTTGAAGGTATCAAGCAATTCAGGGTCCACTTCATCAAGGCTGTTCAATTGTTTTTTCTTTGGAGCTGCAAAGTATGATATATCCTGAAAATCGATTTGCGGCATCTTGAAATTCTGCCAGTCAGGCATGGTCATTTGCAAAAAGTATCTGAATGCTTTCAGCCGCCATTCAAGCATCCATTCAGGTTCATTTTTCTTTTCAGAAATAAATCGGATGACATCTTCATTGAGGCCTTTGGGGGCCATTTCCATCTCTATATCGGTACTAAAACCGTATTCATACTCATTAGTCGCTAAAGTTTCTAATAAGTTTTGGTCATTAGTCATAATACTCCTCTCTTCAGAAAGTGATCCTACTATATAACTCTTTTCCCCAGACCCTTATTGAGTGCTTATAAGTTCTTTTTGCAATAGTAATGTCAAGAATTGATGATTGCGACCGGGTGCGGGGGTAGGTTAAACACTTAGTATAACATCGAAAAGAGAAAGAGGTTTTGAGCACCTGAAGCCCCACCGTAAACGGTTTAAAAAAAAGAAGCCACAGCGTTTTGCTGTGGCTTCTTTTCCTTGAGGCAACCTCACTTGCCCGCCTGCGATGAATTGAAGCTGTTAAGATTTACGGTTGTCGGATTGCTTTCGTTGCCCACGCGGTCAACCGTGGTAACGATCACCCGGTTGAGCCTAAAGCTGGATTTCGCATCCGCCGAAAGCTGCTGCAGATCCAATGAGCGCTCTTTCCGGTTTAAGATCTTATAGTTCCAGTTATTGCCATACTGATAATAAACCACCCATCTGAAAGCGTCTCTCTCATTCTCAGGTTTCCAATGGATAGTTACTTTGTCGTTTTGTATAGAGGTATTAGCAATCGGGGCCTTCGGTGCGTCGTTGTCGAGCCATGGACTCGGTGGAACTAACGCTTGTTTTTTGTAAGGGCCTTCAGCAATGGCGGTGGCAAGTTTGTCATGTTTCGTGAGCGCACCTATGCTCCAGTGAATAGCGCCTTTGCTTTTTGGTAACATGCCGCGGGTAGTCATGATCTGGTTGATGGTTTCATCAATATTCTTTTCGTCACCGCCTAAACCTACATTCAATCCCGGCCATAGGTGACGGTTTAGCGTGTTCTCTTGTGCCCACCATCCCAGTAGCTCAGGGAAGCTCTGGTTTGGTGCATTGATCTTCCAGTATAATTGGGGGGCAAAATAGTCGATCCAGCCTTTATTCAGCCATAAGCGGGCATCAGCATACAGAACTTCATGCTGGTCAAATCCGGTTGCCGATTCAGGATACCCCGGACGCCAGATACCAAAAGGACTTAGGCCGAATTTGACATGTTTTTTCTCAGCTTTGATCTCATTGTATACCCGTTCAATGAACTGATTTACGCTTTGGCGGCGCCAGTCGCCACGCGACAATGTTCCACCATTATGCTGATATTCGGCATAGCTTGCGGAATCGGGAAAATCTTCATTGCCATTATAGGACGGATAGGGATAGAAATAATCGTCAAAATGGACGCCGTCCAGATCATACCGTTTAACAAGGTCGCGTACAACTGCGGCCGAATGGTCCTGCGTGCCTTTTTTTGATGGGTCGAGCCACCAGTAACCCTCTTTTAATTTATAAACAAGTTCCGGATTTCTCTTTACGATCGACTGCTCACTCAGTTCTTTTCCCGCAACGTGATGTGCACGGTAGGGGTTCAGCCAGACATGCAATTCCAGTCCGCGGTCATGTGCTGCTTCGATCCAGAACTCCAAAGGGTCATAGTACGGATTTGGGGCCTGTCCCTGTTTTCCTGTTAGATAGTACGACCAGGGTTCCAGTTCGCTTTTATATAATGCATCTGCCTGCGGACGCACCTGAAAGATAACGGCATTGAAATTTCGCTGTTGAAGGAAGTCAAGCAGGGCAATAGCCTCTTTTTTTTGTTCTTCAGTGCTTAATCCGGGTTTGCTCGGCCAGTTAATATTTGCTACAGTAGCTACCCAGGCAGCCCGGAATTCGGTACTTGCCTTTGGCAGTTGCCGAGCCGTTTCTGTTTTGACTACAGGCTTCTGCGTCGAACAAGCAAGGAACATCAGAAAAGTGCATAGCCCAACGGAAAAGGAAAATATCTTTTTGATCATGATAGGTTGGTTGTGTTCGTGTAAAGATACACAGTTCCGTTAAAATAACCGGAACTGTGAGCGGCTATACTTGTTTAACCAACTATGGACGAAAGGCAAAAGAGTGCAGAAACACAGGAAACGGCCCGCTTTTTATATAAGCTGGCATTGACCATACTGTTGATTTTAGTAGTCCTCCTGGTCATTGTTTCGTTCAACATCCTTTTGATGGTTCTTGCTGCCTGTCTGATTGCCCTTTATTTTCATGGTGTGGCAAGGCTTATCAAAAGGAAGATGAGGATCAGACTGCAATGGAGTCTTCTGATCTCTGTGTTGAGTTCATTGGTATTGATATGCCTTTTGTTCTGGCTTATAGGCGCCAGGATCCAGAGCCAGGCCACTGAATTAAGTAACAAATTTCCCTCTATGGTTGACCAGGGTAAGCAACAGTTAAGCCAGTCTACCATCGGCCGCAAGGTATTGGATCAGTTTTCAGGAGCAAGTTCAAAAAAGCTAAGTTCATCCATACAAAAATTCTTCAGCTCCACTTTTGGAATTTTAGGAGATATCTATGTCATTCTGTTCCTTGGCGTATTTTTTACGGCGAATCCTAAAATTTATAAGGAAGGCCTTCTGGCATTGGTACCACCTAAAGGGAAGCCCAAAGGAGATGCGGTTTTAAACCTGATCGGGCACAACTTAACCAGCTGGCTCAAAGGCAAGCTGTTTTCTATGTCCGTTGTGGCCATACTGACCGGAGTCGGGCTTTCCATCATCGGCATTCCAATGGTTTTTGCTTTAGCAATTATTGCAGGGATTTTCAACTTTATCCCCAATTTTGGCCCTGTAATAGCCATGATACCAGCCGTTCTGGTTGCACTATCACAAGGCACGAACACGGTGCTTTTGGTGGTTGCACTTTACATTTTAATCCAGGTGCTCGAAAGCAATCTGATCACGCCAACAGTTCAGAAAAAACTGGTGAGCATTCCACCGGCCATGATCATTATCGGCCAGTTGGTAGTCGGCGCATTAACAGGATACCTCGGAATAATTCTGGCCACACCGGTCGTACTTATTTTAATTGTCCTGACCAAAGAGCTGTACGTTAAAAAGCAAGGCTGAAAACGAAACGATAATGAAACAACCAGATCAGCTATCCCACGAAAGAAACCGGCTGCTGACGAAAATAGAACGTATCCTTGAAGCTCCAATGATCGTTCTTGCGTTTGTCTGGCTCGTGTTACTGATCGTTGAGCTGAGCGCCGGACTTAACCGATCCCTTGAATTGCTGGCCTTCCTGATCTGGATCGTTTTTATTATCGATTTTGTGATCAAGGTCATATTGGCATCTCATAAAGGTCTTTTTTTTAAGAAGAACTGGCTTACGGCCGTTTCACTCATTGTTCCGGCCTTTAGGATTTTCAGAGCTGTCCGTTTCCTGCGTTTGATCAGAACACTTCGTGGAGCCCGGCTGATTAAGGTTGTCGCGTCGTTAAATCGTGGCATGCGAACCCTTAATGCTACCATGAAAAGGCGCGGTTTCGGTTATGTAATGCTCTTGTCGCTGTTTGTGATATTTGCAGGTGCCGCGGGGATGTTCGCCTTTGAGAACCGTCCGGGTGGTATCGAAAGCTATTCGACGGCCCTTTGGTGGACAACCATGCTCATTATTACTATCGGAAGCGATTACTGGCCTGTTTCGGCGGAAGGTCGGATATTATGCGTGCTACTGTCTGTATATGGATTTGCCGTTTTCGGCTATATTACCGCCACTCTCGCCTCGTTCTTCATTGGCCGCGACGCCGAAGAGAAAGATGCGCCGCTGGCCGGCACTGCTGAGATCGAAGCGATGCGAAAAGAGATCGCAGCGCTTTCGCAGATCATCAGAAAGAATCTGCGGGAAACCGACCGGGAATGACGAGGCTTTTTAATAAAATTTAATCGAACCAACCGTGTTCAATGCTGTTTGTAGTTAAAAGACCGAACGACCAAATATTTAAATCTATCTGAAATGAGCACTATTAAGGTAATTGAACTAATGGCTAATTCACCTAACAGTTGGGAAGAGGCTGCCCAAAATGCCATAAATGAAGCTGGGTCAACATTGAAGGGCATAAAGTCTATCTACATTAAGGAGCAGAGTGCAGAAGTAGAAGGCAATAAGATCACCAGCTATCGGATCACCGCGAAGGTCTCATTCGAAATATTTCACCACGAGTCAAAGGGATAGTCAGCCGTTACTTTCATCGCGGGAATCGCTGATCTCACTTACCAGCTCGTCGATCTGCTGCCTGGTTACGTTAGGCATGCAAATGATGTGCGACCAGCCACCTTCTGATGCCAGCTGCCACTTCTGTATGATAATGTCGGCCGGTGCTGAGAATATCACGGTGATCGAGTTAGGATTTCGCCACGCGTTTACGCCGATCTCGTTTAGTCGTCTCTCGGCATAAGCTGCCACGTCTAGACTGTGTATGGCCCGCTGTTTAAGACCCTCGGTGCCCAATTTTTTAATGGTGTACCATAAGAACAGCGGACTCAGACCGTTGCGAGAGCCGGTGATCGTCGTATCCATGCTGCCGACATATTCTATGGAGCGGGCAATACGATCACGGTGGGATTTTTTTACGACCACAACGCCACAAGGCATAGGTGAGCCGATAAATTTATGTCCGCTTATCGCGATACTATCAGCTCCGTCACCAAAGTCAAAAGCCGGGCGCGGATTTAAGAATGCACTGTAGCTTCCCGACAAGGCTCCATCGGCGTGAATATAACTGTTCGAAATGGCGAGATCTTTCAAAATGGCTTTGATCTTCTTTACATCATCCCGCGCTTCAGTCATTGTGGTGCCAATATTGGCAATGATGATCGCCGGTAGGTGCCGGTTCATGCGGATCGTACTTTGAAGATCGTCGTAATCAATTTCACCGTTTTCCTGCGAGCGAATGGTAATGTTGGGCATATTTAACAGGTTCAGATTTTTCTGAACGCTGTAATGGGTAGCTGAAGAATAATAAACCATTGCCTTTGGGTGCAACTCCCGGGCCAGGTAGAGCCCATAAAGGTTACCTTCAGAACCTCCATTGGTTACATACCCCCACCAGTTGTCGCCCTTCGCCCTGAACAGCTCCGCAAAGAACCGCACTACCTCCTTTTCCATCTCCCGCGAATCGACGCCGTATGTTGATTCAATAAAAGGGTCGCCAACATTATTCAACGGTATATGCAGAAATGGCATCAGTTCCGAATAGTCGAAATCTTTTGCCACCGGATATCCGAGGGTGTTTTCTGATTTGACCTTTACCTTTTCAAGAAGGTCGGTCACTTTTTGCCGGTCGTCAAAGGATAGGGAATAAGGTTTCATTAATTCAGTTACGGAAACCGCAAAGATAAATGCTTATCCCGATTATTATTTTGAAAATCCTCCCTTTTGCCGCACAGAGATTATTCTCCGTTCCTTTTGCGACCGTTGGAGTTTGGCCGCTTCTTCTTATTTGGCCGCTTTTTTCTTCCGGAAGCCGGCGCAGAGAACTGTGGCGCTTCGCCTAGTTTTTCCGGAAGTTGAGTGTCCGGAATAGGCTTGCCGATAAGTTGTTCAATGTTGCTGAGTTTCCGCTGGTCACGCTCATTGAGCAGTGTGATCGCCTTTCCTGTTTTTTCAGCACGCGCAGTACGGCCTATACGGTGAATATAGTCTTCGGGATCAGAAGGCACGTCGAAATTAATAACCAGTTCAATGCCTTCGATATCGATACCGCGCGAGAGTACATCTGTGCCAATGATAACGGGAAGCGCTTTATTCCTGAATTTCAAAAGGATCTCTTCACGTTCCGGTTGTTCCAGGTCAGAATGGAAAGCAGTCGCCCGGATATTTACTGATCGGAGTGCCCTGTTTACTTCCTTAACCTTCTCTTTGGTTGATGCAAAAATTATGGCATTTGAGTAAATTCCTTCTTCAAGAATACTTCTGACCAGCGGAATCTTCTGATGATCGTGGACCTTATAGACCGATTGATCAATTCCGGTGGCGGGTTGTGAAACCGCCAGGTTTACGTGCTTCGGGTTATCCAGTACGGATCTTGCCAGCTTTTTGATGCGGTCCGGCATGGTCGCCGAGAACAACAGTGTTTGCCTGTCTTTTGGAATGTGGCTGATGATCCGCATAATATCGTCCTGAAATCCCATATCAAGCATGCGGTCCGCCTCGTCCATCACGAGGAATTTAATGGTGTCCAGCTTCAGCAATCCGGATGCAAGGTGGGCGATAAGCCGTCCCGGAGTTGCCACCAGGATGTTGACGCTATTCATGATGGCTCGGCGCTGTTGCTCGTAAACGATCCCGTCGCCGCCGCCAAATATTGCCACCGAACTAACTTCAGTGAAATATGACAGGCCCTCGATCTGCTGATCGATCTGCTGGGCAAGTTCGCGCGTAGGTGCCAGAATAAGGGTGCTGATCTGTTGATTGCCTTCCCGCCCGATCTTATCAAGCACAGGTAGAAGGTAACAAGCGGTTTTTCCAGTGCCGGTTTGTGCACAGGCGATCAGGTCATAGCCTGCTAAAATATGGGGAATGGCCATTTTCTGAATGGGAGTAGGCTCTTTGTATCCCATACTCCACAGGCCTTCGTTTAACTGTTCGTTAAAATTAAAATCGTCGAAACTCACAAATGGTTATTAAGCCGGCAAGTTATTAAAAATTACTTGGCGGAAAAGTAAACATCTAAACGGAGTTTTTCGGCAGTTGGTATAATCACATCTTATTTTCAACCATATCTTTTATTTTTTGCAGCGCTTTGGGCCAGGTGGTTGCAAAATAATCCTTGTGTTATTCATGTCTATCAGTAATTCGGTCTTTCAATCAACAGCTTTCAGCGTATAATTCTCCAGCGATCTAGCCGACGTTTTCGCTGCTTCGCTGTCAAGATCTTCAACTCCTTTGCTTACAGTGCCGAGATGTTTGGTCGACATAAAACCATTAGGCCTGTTTTCCGCGATAGTCGAAACCATGCCTTCGTTTTCGGAATTAAGAAACAGTACTTTGCTGCCTCCCTGCCAGTCAGTTTCTACCCGGGAACCTTCGCTAAAAGCGGATGTCCATTCAGGATAGGTGACTTTACCCCAGAGCACGTCCCAAACTTTTTCGCGTGGTGCGTGATGGTGATGCCAAATTGCTGTTTTTCCATAATGATCGTTTTTAGCGTTTAGCTGTGGAGGTTATTAAATCTTACATCATAAGTACAAAATTTAACCTGAATATGCACGCTCAACCGGTTCGCTTATATAAGCCGATAAGTTCGCCGAAGGCTATAATATGTTCGCTCATTTCCTCCTCGAGTTGAGTTTTGTCGGCTTCGGATGGTAAATCAAGGAGGGCGTTGAGTGCATAGATCTTAAAGAAGTACCGGTGTGTGCCGGTTGGCGGACATGGACCGCCATATTGCTGTTCGCCGAAATCATTGTTTCCCTGTTGTCCGTGTATTTCATTCTCTTTGAGAAGATGGGTCACCGGAATGTTCCACACAATCCAGTGCACCCATGTGCGGGAGGGAGCATCCGGGTCGTCAATGATCAATACAAGGCATTTCGCTTCCTCCGGTATTTGTTCGATGGTAAGCGGCGGGCTGACGTTTGCACCGTCGCAAGTGTATTTGGAAGGAATTAACTGTTCATGCAGAAAAGCCGGGCTGCTGATTTTCAGCTGCCTGAAGTCTACGGCTCTGGTTGTTTCTTTATTTTCGCTCATGTGATGTTACTTAGGGGCCCTCGCCGGGTACGGGTTCTTCATATGGCGGAGTCTCAAACGGATCATCCTCCGGAATCAGATCAGGGTCATCTTCCGGGATGATCGGATCTTCCGGATCGGTCGGCAGAGGCGCCTCTGCCGGTTTCTTCGGCGGTTGTACTATAGCAAGCCGGTTCTCTGTTCTCAAAATCCTTCGTTCCATGATGCTTAAACAATCGAAATACACGAAATGATTAAGGTTATTCGATTCTCAGTTATATTCGTCTGACGATAATGAAAAAAACACTGCTTCTATGTTTCCTGGTTTTTCTTTCTGTCTTTACTGGATGTGAAACAGCTGTTACCGGACGGGTAGTTGACATTGCGGATGGCGATACCATGACGATTCTCACCCGTGATAGCCGTCAGCTTAAAGTAAGGCTTCACGGAGTAGACTGCCCCGAGAAGAAGCAAGACTTTGGCACAAAGGCCAGGCAATACACCTCAGAGCTTATCTTTGGTCATTCTGTTCGGGTGGAGGTGATGGATAGAGACCGGTATGGGAGGTCCGTAGGAATAGTAATTCTTCCGGATGGCCGGAATCTAAATGAAGAACTGCTCAGGGCGGGCATGGCCTGGCATTATAAACAATATGACCGGTCGCCGAAGTTTGCTGCGCTTGAGTTTGCTGCCAGGAAGATGAAGACCGGCTTATGGAGTATGGATAAGCCCATCGCACCCTGGGAGTTCAGGAAAATGCGTTCAAAGCCGGCCAGCCGGGAATCGGATGTTAAAAGTGATTATGCGTCAGACGCAAGTCGTTGTAATGCTCCAACCACCACCACGGGGGCTCCCTGCCAACGTCTGGTAAAGGGCGGCGGGCGATGCTATCAGCACAGCTGAGAACCTCAGAACGGTATGGTTGACGTTTTTTTTGTTAATCGCTGATAATCAAATGCAGACATTCTTTGAAGTGCTTTTAAGAACCGTATCTTTACATCGGAGATAGGGAAGTTCAGTATTTTAATGTAATTCCGGTTTGCCGGATCTGGGTAACAATGTTTTTTTTTCAGCGGGTAATCAGCATATTAATTTTCTTAATGCTTTTCACTGCTT
This sequence comes from Sphingobacteriaceae bacterium, assembly GCA_036405495.1. Taxonomy (GTDB): domain Bacteria; phylum Bacteroidota; class Bacteroidia; order Sphingobacteriales; family Sphingobacteriaceae; genus DASWTL01. The sequence continues at coordinate 34,301 of DASWXL010000099.1, forward strand.
CCGTGCGCGGACAGAATGCTGACGTTGGGTCGTCGTCTCAAAAGCTCCGGAAATACGAAAATGTCATAAAACAATACCGCTACTCTAATCCGGACTCTGCAGCCTACTTCGTTAAGCTGGGCATCGAATTGGCGCGGCAAACCGGCGACAAAGACGGAGAGGCGATGATGCTCAATCAGTCGGGAATGATCGACGATAACGCGGGCAATTTTGTTGAGTCGAGAACTAAGTATCTGCAGGCGCAGGCCATCTACCAACGTACGGGTAATCATAAGGGCGAAGCCGCGGTAACCGTTCGGCTCGGGGTAGTGGAACTTCGTAAAGGTAAGTACCACGAAGCCATCCGATATTTCCTGCAGTCGTTAAAAGTAAGCGAACGGAACGGCAATACGGCAGGAGTTATGGAAGCTAACGTAACGCTTGCGGAGGGGTATATGGGCCAGAAAAAGTACGAGGTTGCTCTAAAATATCTCAGAAAAGCCGAAAGTCTGAATAAAGATCTTCCGTTTAGCGGCTTGTCATTAAATATTCTTAACAACTTCGGTGTGATCTATCGCGAACTCGGCGATTTTGAGCGATCTATCGGTTATCTGAAGAAAGGCATCAGTTTGAGCGACGTTCCGCAATACCATGGATTATACATCACCCTTACCAATAATCTGGCTTCCGTTTACGCTCTGCAAGGGTTCAAGAAGCAGTCTATCGGCTTACAAAAAGATGCGCTGAATAAGGCCCGGGCAATAAAGAACTATCTCCGGGAGTTACAGTGCCTGAACGGCCTTGCTGCTTCCTTTGGCAAGCAAAACCCCGAGGAGGCGTTAACTTATCTGAAACAGGCTCTTGACCTGGCAAGTAAAAAGCGTGCCCATAAGCAGGCTATTGAAGCACTCGGGGAGATGTCGGATATCTATCGGCACATCGGTAACCCGCAAGTGGCCAATACGCTAAAAAACCGGCAGTATAATCTTGCTGACAGCTTTTTTTATCGAAATATGTCCAGGCAGATCTTTAATCTGCAAACAGAGTATGAGCTGGACAAAGCCAAAGCAAGGGTTCAACAGCTGGAGTATGAAAAAACAGAACAGGATTTCAAAAGAAAGATAATCCTCAGTATAGCATTTGCGGCGGTTGCCATTGTCATTATCCTTGGGGTGTTTTATTTTAGGACGCGCGAGTTAAACGCCCGGCTTAATAAGATAAATGCGGAACTGCAGAATTCCAATTCTGTTAAGGATAAACTCTTTTCTGTACTTGGGCATGACCTGCGTACCCCCTTCGCCTCAACCATTAGCTATCTGCAATTTTTAGGTGCCGATTTTCTGACAGATAAAGAACGGCAGGAGATGGCGGCAAAGCTCGAAGCCAACTGTAAAGTGTCGCTCGAAACACTTGATGCGTTGCTAAAGTGGGGACAGATGCAGCTTAAGGGCGTTCGCCTAAATCAAACCGATTTTGATGCCTTTGAGATCATTATCCGTAATATTGCTCTTTTTTCGCAGGTTGCAGGTGATAAGTCTATTACCATACGAAACGACATTGTGAGCCCCGTTGCAATTCATGCCGATCGTGATCATTTTGAGTTTGTATTCCGTAACCTGCTCTCGAACGCCATCAAATTCACACCCGAGTACGGAACGGTATCCATCAGCGCCACTGCCACTGCAGAAGGTATGGTAAATGTTTCAGTCAAAGATAATGGCGTCGGCATCGCTCCGGACCGCATAGACCAGATATTCAACCTAAGTAACGTAAGTACCAGCGGCACAAAAGACGAGAAGGGTACAAGTCTTGGTTTGGTGATCTCTAAAGAATTTATGGAAGCCAACCGTGGCAATATTGCCGTTAAAAGCAAGGAAACGGAAGGGTCCGAATTTATCGTCACATTGCACCAGGCTGCTGCTCCTGTAAACAGGCAAGAAGTTCCGGAACCCCCGGTTATCTTTTGATCACGAGATCCACGTTATGACGGTAAGCCTCTCCCAAAGGGATTTTGTTTTTCCGGACGGTCAGCTGATGTCGTTCCAATTTGTCGATCTTGTCAGCTGCAACAACAAACGACCGGTGTACCCGTAGAAATCTGTCTGCAGGCAGTACTGAAATTGCTTCAGCAAATGTGCTACGGGAAACCAGGTTCTTTTCCTGCTCAAGTGCGAACGTAACATAGTTGCCCGTTGCTTCAACAAAAAGGATCTCGTCAAACAACACCTTTTGCTGCTCAAAACCGGTTTTAAGAAAAATATGATCAGGCATTTCGCTGCTGTTTCTGAAATTGTAAAGCTCGAACGCCTTGTTGCATGCTTTCAGAAACCGCGACAGCGAAAAAGGCTTAAGCAGGTAGTCGACAGCATCCATCTCAAAGCTTGTAACAGCATGGTCTGCATATGCTGTGGTGAAGATAAGTAAGGGTTTTTTACTCAGGCTGTTGAAGAACTCAATTCCCGAGATATCGGGCATTTTAATGTCGAGAAACAGAAGATCAATATTTTCCTTTTGTAAATACTCCAGCGCTTTGAATGCATCAGTAAACTCCGCCTTCAGATCCATAAATGGTACTTTTGACGCGTGCGACCGGATTATGTCGAGCGCCAGAATTTCGTCATCAATTGCAATCGCTTTCATTCAGATATCAGATCTTCCGCTAAGATAGTTGAACGGTCAGGTGTATAAAAAATTCTTTACCGGTTTCCCGGATAACCAGTTCATGTTTGCCGGGATAGAGCATTTGCAACCTTTGTCTGACGTTGTTAAGGCCGATACCGCTTTTGTTCCGCTCCGGATCATTTCCCTGTTTATCATGTTTAGTGTTGTACACATCAAAGTAAAGCGTCTTTTCCTTTACTTCCATCGCCACCCGGATATGCGATGCTTCCCTGAAACTGATCCCGTGTTTGAACGCGTTTTCGACGAAAGGAATAAGCAGCATCGGAGCGATCGAAAGCAATTCCACATTCTGATCTATTTGTGTGTCGATCCGTAATGCCGGGTTATGTTCCGTCCGGAGTTTTTGCAGTCCGATATAATTATCAAGGTACTCGGTCTCCCGGGCCAGAGAAATTTTGTCCTGAACGTTTTCATGCAGCATGAAGCGCATCATATCGCCCAGCTTTTCGATCGCTTCACCGGTCCGTTCCGCTTTCTCGTTGATCGCCGTTGCATAGATGGTGTTCAGCGCGTTAAACAAAAAGTGCGGATTTATTTGTGAACGCAAGAAGTCAAGTTTCGCATTCGAACGCCCGAGCTCCTTTTTCAGTACAAAGATCTCTTCGTTACCCTGCTGCCGCCGCTTAAACATAAGCCATGAAAGAGGTGCAGTAAAAAGGAGTTGAAATGCCGCGTTGAAAAAGCTGAAGCCAAATGCAAGGCCCTCGTTATGTGTAAAGAGCATCAGCAGAAATGCAATTGGCAGATATGAAAGTAATAAGATGCCTACCGTCTGCAACAGGTATATCCGAAATGGTTTTCCCTTTCGGAAAGCCGCCGGGAGCAAGGTGTACGACGACAAACAATAGTACGATATGGCAAACGGTATCAGAATGATCCAGCAGACCAGGATCTCTTCTTCAATGCCGCCGACCAGCAGAATGAACAGACTGATCATCCAGAGCACAAATGCAATGAGGCTGTCACGCGTAACCATGCGATATTTTGTCGAGATCGCTCCGGCGTTCGAGAGCAGAAAAATGCTTGCATGCTTAATGACGGTGTACAATCCGAAAAGTATAAGTATCCAGAGAGTTTTCACATATGCACCCTGGAACATGGCGTTATAAAATGTTTGTTCGTCGTTGTATTTAGGGAAGAGGTACTGGCGGATATGAGTATCGGTGATCCCCAGGATAATACCTGTAAGCCCGAATACTGCTGCCAGGATAAGGATGCTCAGCCATTGTCTCTGCCCTTCCATGAGCGCAGGTACAACTTTAAAATTAAGAAGCAGGAAAGCTCCGAACATTAGTATATACCTTACCAGCTGCGGATAAAAGTAGTTGTCATAATAGTCGAACGGCATTTTAGCCTTATTGAATTGCCACTCGGGGGTGCTTACAAGATTGGTTACCAGGAAGAAGACCACGAATACGAATATGGTCGTAGCGGCCCACAATTCGATACGGCGTAATTGATCCGGCTTTATGATAAAATCTTTCATTTTAATACTAAATAATATGCACAATGATAACCTTACGGCACGGCTTGGGGCAGCATGTGTATGAAACCGGGCAAATATGTGACAAAAGTTTCGTTTGCAGGCTGCCACGCAGAGAGCCGTGCTATTTATAAGGGCCGTTAGCCATTAACGGCGTCCCGACTCAGCCTTTCGTCCCCGCTTTACCGGCTCCGGTCACATTTAATTTTTAGGGTCGCCGCATATTCCGAGCCTTGTACTGTAACCAGTCAATTAACATTAAATTAAAATATGAGATTAATAGTAATAGTACTCGTCTGTCTGTGCTACAGCATCAAAGGAAAAAGCCAGACGGTGCCCGCACTTGAGATCAGCGGAAAAGTTATTGATTCCGCATCTCACAAGCCGCTCGATTATGCGACGGTAGTTTTGAAGGATGCGAAACGCATTTCAGTCAAGTCTGTACTTACGAGATCTGACGGTGCGTTTACGTTGACTGGTGTAAGGCCCGGAAGTTATGTGCTAACCATTGTTTCTGTCGGATATCGTCCGGCCATTTTGCCGGTAAACCTTACTGAAAGCTTCAATCTCGGTACCGTTGCGGTGAAGGCAGTGTCCGAAAAGCTTAAGGAAGTAGTGGTGACGGCCGACCGGCCATTGATACGTCAGGAAATAGACCGGATATCATATGATGTCAAAGCCGACCCGGAAAGCCGGATGAACAGCGTCCTGGAGATGATGCGGAAGGTGCCGTTGCTCTCCCTTGATGCAGACGATAACATTCAGCTTCAGGGTGACGGAAACTTCAAGATCCTTATAAATGGTAAGCCGTCAGGTATGGTGGAGCGAAACCCAAAAGATATACTCCGGAGTATGCCGGCCTCAAGCATCGAGAAGATCGAGGTCATTACGACGCCGCCGGCGAAGTACGACGGAGAAGGTCTGGCGGGTATCATCAATATTGTAACAGCGAAAAAAGCAGACAACGGATACAATGCATCGGTTAATGTAAGTGATCGCTTTCCGGTCGGCGGCCCCGGTGCAGGCGGGTCCCTGACTTTCAAAACAGGAAAATTCGGGGTCAGCATCATGGGAGGGGGCAGTCAAAACAAGTCGCCTGAAACGATCAACGCATTCAGTAGGCAAACGAATGGAGCAAACCCAACCAGGTTGTCTCAGACCGGATCTCGAACCTTTTCCGGAAGCAGTGGCTATGGCGGCGCCGAGCTAAGCTTTGAGATCGATAGCTTAAACCTGATATCCGGCCAGGTCAATTACAATGGCAATGCTTCCAATAATAGAATTAGCCAGAATTCCGAACTAAATGGCAGTGCCGATATGCTACAGCGGTATGAACTGCAGAATCTGCGTGAAGCCTCGGGAAGGGGCGTCGACGCAGCCTTAAATTATCAGCTTGGATTCAAAAACGATAAGACCCGCCTGCTCACCTTATCATACCGCTATCTCGGATACTCCAACAGTCAGTGGAATAACGTTAGTGTTTTCAATCCGGTTTCCTATACACAGCCGGATTTCAGGCAGGACAACACCGGAGAGGCAGCGGAGCAGACCTTCCAGGTGGATTATGTGCATCCCATTAAAAAGGTGATCATGGAGCTGGGGGTGAAGGCCATTTTCCGGACAAACGCCAGTGACTATCGCGCGGACGTACGGAACACATCCGGTATTTTCGAACCCGATGATCTTCAAACTAACCGGTTCAACA
>DASWXL010000100.1:0-2054 GCA_036405495.1 Sphingobacteriaceae bacterium
TGTTCGTGAAAAAAAATGTTATTAAAACAAATAAGGTTGAATTTCTTTTTACAGTATAAACGTCTCTGATAACTAAGCCTAAGATTGAGAGGAGGTCGATATGGGAAAAGTGCGGAACATCTTAGAACGGAAAAAAAACATCATCTACTCCGTTTCTCCTGAATCTACTGTCTATGATGCCCTTGAATTGATGGTCGATAAAAATGTTGGCGCCCTGGTCGTAATGGAGCAGGACAGGCTGGTCGGCATTTTTACAGAACGCGATTACGCCCGTAAAGTGATCCTTCAGGGCAAGGCTTCCAAAGACACCCTGATAGAGGAGATCATGACCGGATTTCCGGTAACCGTCGTTCCGGAAGATACTATTGAGGAGTGTATGCGGCTGATGACCAACAAATTCATCAGGCACCTGCCTGTTGTTGATGGAGATGAATTGATCGGAATTATCTCCATCGGGGATGTGGTGAAGTTCATTATCGAAGAGCAAAAATACATCATCGAAAATTTGGAACATTATATAACCGGCACATAATACTGCATATCGCTATGTAATTTTTAGCATACCTGTATGTATTGAAACTTTACTAACCTGAGATCCCATGGCTGTAACATCTGCGAGCATTCCCCTTTGGCCATTTGCGGTTTATGCATTTCTGGTGTTGATCCTGCTCATTATTATTGTCTCGTTGTCGTATGTACTCGGGCAACGGCATAACGACAGGGCTACCGGAGAGCCATATGAGTCGGGCATACTGGAAACGGGCTCAGCCAGACTGCGTTTTTCGTCCAAGTTTTACCTGGTCGCCATGATGTTTGTCATCTTCGATGTTGAAGCTGTCTTTATCATTCTTTGGGCGCTGGCTTTTAAAGATCTGGGGTGGGCAGGATACTTAGGTGTGTGCGTATTTATCGGCTTGCTGGTAGCGGTTCTGATATATGAATGGGCAATTGGCGCGCTTGACTTTGGACCCAATGGCCGGAATATTCTGAAAGCTTACCGGAAGTTACAACCTAAAAAGCGTATAGCATGAAGTGGTGGCTTACCAAACCCGGCGATCCTGCGGCACCTGTTAAGGGTACCGGGTCCTTTGAAGAATCGGTGCAGCAGAGCGTTATGCTCTCTTCTTTAACGGATCTTATCGCGTGGGGACGGAAAAACTCGATCTGGCCTTTCCATTTCGGGCTTTCATGCTGCTTTGTGGAAATGGCAACGAGTATTACCAGCAAATACGATCTGGCGCGCTTTGGCGCTGAAGTGATTAGGGGCACCCCCAGGGAAGCCGACGTTATGGTTATCGCAGGCACCGTTTTCGTCAAAATGGCACCTATTATTAAACGTCTGCATGAACAGATGATGGAGCCGCGCTGGGTGATTTCAATGGGATCGTGCGCCAACTCCGGTGGCATGTACGATATCTACAGTGTCGTGCAGGGCGTGGATAAGTTTCTACCGGTCGATGTTTATGTCCCGGGTTGCCCGCCGCGCCCCGATGCGTTCATGAACGGCTTGATCCTCCTCCGCGATATGGTCGGAACCGAAAAACGCCCGTTGAGCTGGATGATGGATGAACAGGGCATAATGAAGCCCAAACCGGTGTCGGTAAAGGAAGAAAAACGGCAATCCCGTCAGCAGATGGTCGATTTCCGGACACCCGATCAGATATAGAGAAAAACAAAAAGCATGGATAACGTTTCAGGCCTGGTAGATGAGCTGAAGCAGCAATTTGGTGACTCGGTTTTTACTCAGCAGTCGGCGACCGATGAGACGCTAACCCTGTGGGTTCAAAAGATCAGGATCGTTGAAGTGCTGTCTTACCTGAAGCAGGATATTGAAGAACCTTTCGAAATGCTTTTTGACCTGGCGGCCATCGACGAGAGGACCCGGGGTAGAAAGAACGGAACACCGTTTGGCGACTTCTCGCTCGTTTATCATTTGTTTTCTTTTCAACGTAATGCATTCATCCGGCTGAAGGTGGCGTTACAGGGCGATTTTCCGTCGGCGCTTTCCGTCGACCATTTATGGAAGAACGCAAACTGGTATGAGCGCGAAGTAT
>DASWXL010000101.1:0-15416 GCA_036405495.1 Sphingobacteriaceae bacterium
ATATTATCGGCGTGAAAGAAGCGTCAGGAAACTTCGATCAGTTCAACCGGATAATAAAAGAAAAGCCGGCTGACTTCCTCATTATCTCAGGCGACGACCCGATCACATTACCGATGATCTCGATGGGAGCTGTTGGAGTTATCTCAGTAGTGGGGAATGCATTACCAAACATCTTTTCTACCATGGTCCGGATGTGTCTTGACGGTAAGTTTGCAGAAGCGCTGCCATTGCACTATAGCCTGATCGACATTACCGGCCACTTTTTTGCAGAAGGAAATCCGGCCGGCGTAAAGGCAGCCTTAAAGCAACTGGAGATCTGCGGAGATACCGTGCGCTTACCACTGGTGAAGGTCAGTGAAAGCCTGGAACAGAACATATCAGATCAGCTGCAGCAGCTCGGCCTGGCTTGATAAGCGCGGACCATAAATAAAAAGCCCGTTGAAACACATCAACGGGCTTTTTATGATCCTGTAGACTAAAAATTACTTTTTAGCTGTAGTAGCAGCACTATTTTTAGTTTCCTGAACTTCTAAACGGATAGCTTGAGCAAGGTTCTTTAAATCCTGCATTCCTTTTCTTACACGTGTACCAGCAGCGCTGTTACCTTTGTTGTAGAATTTGTCAGCATCACCTTCTAATGATGCGATCAGCTCTTTCGCTTCGTTAAATTTTTTCATTTTTAGTACTCCTTTAAGTTTTTATTTAGGTTAATATTGATATAACACTAACGAATGTATAATCTTTTTTTGTAAAAAAAAATATTTGAAAAAAAATAAAATCCGCGTTTTTGACCGTTTTTTTCCACATTTTTCCATTTTACAAGCTCCCGAAATCAGCTATAACGCTACATATCAGCCTCTTATATTACACACAAAAGCAAAAACGCCCTCAACTTGCGTTAAAGGGCGTTTTTATTAGTTTACAGAGCGCCTAAGCAGTCGCTACAGTTTGATTGGCGTAAAAACCGCTTTCAAGCTTTTCAGACACCTCGCTGAAAGCACTCAATGTTCGTTGAACATCCTCAAGGGTATGCACCGCCGTAGGAATTAAGCGAAGCTCGATCAAGCCTTTCGGGATTACCGGATAAACCACAATAGAGCAGAAGATGCCATAATTCTCACGCAGATCCATTGTTATTGCGGTAGCTTCAGACAGTTCACCTTTCAGAAACACCGGCGTAACCATCGTGTTGGTGATCCCGAGGTCAAACCCTCTTTCCCTTAAGCCGGTTTGAAGAGCCGTTGCGATCTGCCACAGCTTCTCGCGGAGCTCAGGTTTACCTTTCAAAAGTTCAAGGCGCTTGCGCAAACCAACTACCATTGGCATGGGTAACGATTTAGCAAACGTCTGCGAACGCATATTATAGCGCAGATAATTGGTGATATCTACCGTTGACGCAACAAAAGCCCCGATACCCGCCATTGACTTGGCAAACGTTCCAAAATAAACATCCACTCCATCGATACAGCTCTGTTCCTCATGCGTGCCGGCTCCTGTTGGCCCCATAGTACCAAACCCGTGAGCGTCATCAATTAAAAGACGGAAGTTGAATTCCTTTTTAAGATCCACGATCTCTTTAAGTTTTCCCTGTGCGCCCGACATGCCGAACACGCCTTCAGTGATCACCAGAATACCGCCACCGGTCTGTTCAGCAAGTTTAGTAGCACGCTCAAGCTGCTTTCTGCAGCTTTCGATATCATTATGCTGATATACAAAACGCTTTCCCATATGCAGGCGAACGCCGTCAATGATACAAGCATGAGATTCAGCATCGTAAACAATAACATCATTCCGGTCTACCAGCGTGTCAATGATCGAAACCATTCCCTGGTAACCATAATTCAAAAGAAAAGCATCCTCTTTGCCTACAAACGCTGCAAGATCCTGCTCAAGGGCCTCATGATGGTTTGAGTTACCGGACATCATCCGGGCGCCCATCGGGTAAGCCATTCCAAACTCGGCCGCACCATTTGCATCCGCTTCACGTACTTCGGGATGATTGGCCAGGCCCAGGTAATTATTCAGACTCCATACCAGGTGTTCTTTTCCGCGAAACTGCATGTGCGGAGCAATCTCCCCCTCTAACTTTGGAAATGAAAAATATCCGTGCGACCATTTGAGATGCTGGCCAAGCGGACCCATATTCTTCGAAATTTTATCAAATAAATCCAATGGTAATTATATTAAGTGTACAAATCTAATTCTGCAAAAATAACTTTTAGCCAACTGACTATCAACTGCCATCTATACCAATTTGGGAATTAGTACATATTTGACTAGCCCATTAAACAAAAAAGCCCTTATGAAATTCATAAAGGCTTGCTGGTTTTTCTTTAATCTACATTATCATGCAGAAACGAATTGTTTGGCCGGATCTCGGTTACTCCATCCTCGTTAGATAATGTGAAGCGGGAAACCTGGGATTCAGAAGAATGCGGTGTTTGCTGCAAGGCCATCTGCTTTCTTCTGTATGCAGGTTCGTTCTCAAGCTCCTGCAAACCGTTTGCGGTACGGAGCTTCATGCTCAGATCTTTAAGACGCAGAATGCGTTCTTTAGATTTCCGCAGCTGCTCTTCGATCGATTCGTCAGTCTTATTCTCATCCGGATTGTATGCTTCAGGCTCTGGCGCGGCCTCAACAGGCTGAGGTTTCACCGGCTCCGGTACAGGAAACGAAAACGATACGTCATCCGATACTTCCTTGAGGCGCATATCAAATTCGAACGCCGGTTCTTCTTTGACAGGCTCTTCTTCTGTGAGGGTATGGCGTACAATTGGCTCTGCGGTAACCGGCACCTGAGTTTTCTCTTCCCTGATCGCCTGAGGTTTAAAGAAGCTGCCGAACAGATCCGGCTGCGGTTCTTCCTTCACCTTAGGAGCAGGAGCAGCCTGCACAGCTACAGGTTCATCTGCTTTAGCACTGATAAAGGAATTTACGACCTCGTTAACCGGACGAACCATAGGAGCATTCTCCGGAGTCAGAGGAGATATCTTTTTAACCTGGCTCTTTTCAACGGCTCTTTCCTCGGTGGTCTGGAAGCCTGTAGCGATGATCGTTACTGAGATCTTCTCGCCGAGCGAGTCATCCGTACAGTTACCCCAGATCAGGTCTGCCGCCAGTCCCGCTTCTGACTGAATGTAGTCGGTAATAATGCTCACCTCATCCATGGTCACCTCTTTAACACCTGAACTGATGTTCAACAGGATGTACCGGGCGCCCTCAATTTCGTTATCTTTCAACAGAGGAGATGCAAGGGCACCTTCCACGGCGCGCAGGGCGCGGTTCTCGCCTTCGGCAGCATAGCTTCCCATGATGGCCACACCACTCTCTTTCATTACGGTGCGCACATCCTTGAAGTCGACGTTGATATATCCCGGAATAGTAATGATCTCAGCGATGCCCTTAGCGGCGGTGGTCAAAATATTGTCTGCCTGAGCAAAGGCCGATCCTAAAGTGAGATTTCCGAAGATCTCGCGCAAGCGGTCGTTCGAAATGACCAGATAAGAATCGACATATTTCTTAAACTCTTCCAACCCTTCTTCCGCCTGCATTTTCCGGCGCTTTCCTTCAAAAGAAAAAGGCGTTGTGATGATTCCCACAGTCAGGATATCAAGCTCACGGGCAGCTTTGGCAATAATGGGGCTTGCACCCGTTCCGGTACCACCACCCATGCCTGCCGTGATAAAAAGCATCTTGGTATTGCTGCCAAGCATCTGCTTAATATCATCAATATTTTCAATTGCAGAATTTTTACCGACCTCAGGTATGGACCCCGCACCCATTCCTTCCGTAAGACTGGCCCCCAGTTGTACCTTATTGGGGATCGGACTCAGCTCCAAAGCCTGTGCATCGGTATTACAGATAATGAAATCTACGCCGGTGATACCCTGACGATACATGTGATTCACAGCATTACCACCACCACCGCCGACACCGATCACCTTGATGATCGATGATTTTTCTTTTAGCATTTCAAACTGCATATAACTTATTATCAGTTTTGTATAATTTTTCTGTGTGTAGATTCTCGTTGATGTAATATTAAAGAATTTTCCACAGGCGTTTTCCACACTTGTTAAGAATGTGGAAAACTTCCCCTTTGTGGAAAATTAACGAATATAATCCTCGTTCTTGATATCGTCCTTAATGAATCTGGCGCCTTTCTGAAGCAGCTTATCGAACAACCCGAACCCGCCTTTCTTCTCTCTTTCGGCTGCCTGCACCTTCTCCACGATCACTCCCGGCTGCTTGTACAGTTCCTCCAATTCTTCCGCCTTCTGAACGCCCTTGATCAGCAAACCGATACCGGTAGCAAACATCGGGCTCTTGAGGTCGTCATACACATTTTTAGGCAGAACCTCATTCTTAGCGAGATGCTCATTCGGATACCCAACGCGGCAATCAAGTCCCGTAACATATTCAACCAGTTGCGGAAGGTGCTTCAACTGCGCGCCACCACCGGTGATCACGATCCCCGCGATCAGCTTCTTCTCGTATCCGGATGCCTTGATCTCATAGTAAACGTGTTCAATGATCTCCTCCATCCTGGCCTGAATGACATAGGCCAGGTTTTTAACCGATATTTCTTTAGGTTCTCTGCCTCTTAAGCCCGGAACGCTGATGATCTCATTCTCTTTATTTTCATCGGCCAGTGCAGAGCCAAATCTTGTTTTCAGTAACTCAGCCTGATTGCGCATTACCGAGCAGCCTTCACGGATATCTTCCGTGATCGAGTTACCGCCGAAAGGAATTACAGCCGTATGCCTGATGATGCCTTCGTGAAAGATGGCAATATCGGTAGTACCGCCGCCAATGTCGACCAGAACCACGCCGGCTTCCTTCTCCTCTTCGCTCAGCACGGATTCTGACGAGGCAAGAGGTTCCAGGATCAGCTCCTGTGTCTCCAGACCCGCATTAGTAACACATCTCAGAATATTACGCACAGCGCTAACGTGTCCGGAAATGATATGAAAGTTAGCTTCCAGACGTACGCCTGCCATGCCGATAGGGTCTTTGATCCCCGGTTCGTTATCGATGGTGAACTCCTGCGGCAGAACATGGATGATCTCTTCTCCCGGGGGCATCACCAGCTTGAACATATCCTCGATCAGCTTATTGATATCCTTGCGCTGGATCTCATTATTGAGGTCCTTGCGGGTAAAGATACCGCGGTGCTGAAGGCTTTTAATATGCTGCCCCGCAATACCGACGTTCACGACCCTGATCTCAACATTAGATTGTCCGCTCGCTTCGTCAACGGCCTGCAGGATCCCCTGTACCGTCTTTTGAATGTTGGATACCACACCACGGTTCACCCCTGCGGATTCCGCTTTCCCTATCCCTAAGATTTCAATCCTGCCATGACTGCTCCGGCGGCCAACGATCACGCAGATCTTGGTCGTACCGATATCCAGTCCAACTACAATTGGCGAGTTCTGTGCTGATGTAGAGATCTTTTCCATATCTATTAATTTTTAACTGTATCCTGAGTTGTTAATTTTATTGTTGCAGAGTCGGTTTTAACCGGTTTTGTTGCGACCTTGACCGTGTTAGCGCCTGCATTTTCAGTTTCCGCATTCTTAACACACACGATCTGGTTCGCATATTTAAGGTTGATCGTCTTATAGGCATCCCAGCCTGCAACAGGAAGTGCCTTCTTATAAAACATCAACAGGTTTAAAAATTTCGATTCAAGCGAGTCGGCCGTTCCCAAAATGATCTTATGGTTGCCCACGCGTGGTACCAGCTCGATCTCACGCTCGTTGTTCACATAGATCTGTTCGATCTGATCACGCCACAGCGTATCCCGCTCAATATAAAGCGCCGTACTGAACAGGTCCTTTGCAAGCTTTGAACGGAGCGTATCGACCGTATTATTAAAGCTTTCGGTGATCTGCCCGTTGGCAGCAAGCACATTTGCCGTAAAGCTGGCCGCAGTAGGGATCTTCATTCCGTTGCGATCGATATAAAAATCCTGATCGGCAATGTTGAATATCCGCAGTACAGGCTCCCGCTGCTTCACCTTGACGTGAATGACACCGTTCATATCGCCATATACTTTCGCAAATTCAATAAACGGATTAGCCTTCAGAGCCGTCTCCAGTTGGTGTATATTGATCTGATTGAGGGGCTTGCCCACCAGGGGCCCTGCCGCCGTCAGCAGAATATTGTCGATCTCGGAGCGTTCAACGAAGTTCTGGTTGCCGGGGATGATTATCCGGACATCCTTACAGGTAACTGACGCCTTTTTTACCTCGATGAAGCTCATCAGCACCACCACAGAGGCCAGGCACACCGTCCACAAAAATCCGTATAGTATCCCTTTCCAGTTGATCCGCTTAAGCATTTTCCAAAATCATCTTTAAAGGTTGAACCAATGTATCAATATCCCCCGCTCCGACGGTCAGAAGCAATTCCGGTTTTGCGGTCCGCACATGATCCAGCACCTCTTGTTTTCCGTACTTCTTTTTATCGGTAAGCTTCACCCGGTCCAGGATCAACTCGGCAGTAATACCCTCAATAGGTAATTCCCGGGCCGGGTAGATGTCGAGCATGATCAGTTCATCGCTCATACCCAGGACCTCCGCAAAGCCGTCCGCAAAATCGCGCGTACGCGTAAACAGGTGCGGCTGAAAAACAGTGGTCAGCTTCTTATCCGGATAAAGCATCCGCACCGCCGAGATGCAGGCACGAAGTTCTTCCGGATGATGCGCATAATCATCAATATAAACATGCCCGGGCGCTTTGACCACGTACTCGAACCGCCGCTTCACGCCCCTGTACGTTGCCAATGCCGCTTTGATCTTTTCCGGCTCAATGCCCAGGAGCAAGGCCACCTGTATAGCCGAAAGAGCATTCTCCACATTATGCACGCCGGGAAGCGAAAGTTCCAGTTCCGTAATCACATGATCCCCACTCCGGAAATCAAAAACAAAACTTTCATTCTTAACCCTGATATTCTCCGCAACAACATCGGCGTCTTGCGTAGCCGAATAGGTTGTCCCGCCGTTAAGTTCCAGTCCCTGACGAAAGATCAGCTTCCCCTCAGGTTTCAGCTGCGATACAAACAGCTTAAACGAGTCAGTCAGGTTCTCCTTAACTCCATAAATATCGAGATGATCGGCATCCATGGACGTCACAACCGCGATATCAGGATGGAGCGTAAGGAACGACCGGTCATATTCATCCGCCTCAACCACAACCACATCATTCCCGCCGAACAATACATTGCTGTTATAGTTCGTCGTAATTCCGCCCAGGAAGGCCGAACAATCGAAACCGGTATCCTTCAGTAGATGGGCGATCATGCTGGAAGTCGTGGTTTTGCCATGCGTACCCGCAACGGCCACCGTAAACATTCCCTTGCTGATGATCCCAAGCACCTCCGAACGCTTTTTAAGCGAAAAACCATTCTCACGGAAGAAGTTCAGTATCGCAGAGTCTTTAGGAATGGCCGGTGTATAAATGACCAGTGTACCGTCCGAAGGAGTTTGAAACCCGGCCGGAACAACCTTCAGGTCATCCTCATAAACCACATCAACGCCTTCCTCCTGAAGTTTACGGGTCAGCACCGTTTCAGTACGGTCATATCCCGAAACCCTGGCGCCCCTTTTATGGAAGTAACGCGCAAGTCCGCTCATACCGATCCCGCCGATACCGATCAGATAAACACGCTGTATGTTAGGCAACTCCATTATCGGGCAATTTTTATTACTTCTTTAGCTATCACTTCGTCAGCATCAGGCCGTGCCATGATGCCAATGTTCTTACTTAATTCGGCACACCGCGCCCCGTCATTCAGCAGGCTGACGGCAATGTCGACCAGCTCTTTTTCAGCCACACTATCCGCAACCAGCACGGCGGCACTATTTTTTACCAGGGCCATCCCATTTTTGGTCTGATGATCCTCAGCCACATTCGGCGAAGGCACCAGTATCACCGGTTTCCCCACCACACACAGCTCGGCAATGGTACCTGCACCGGCGCGCGACACGATCACATCGGCCAGCGCATAAGCCAGATCCATACGGTTCAGGAATTCGACCATGGCAATATTGTCCGCAGGCTTGCTTCCCAGCTGCGCCGTAAGCGACTTATAGTAGAACTTACCTGTCTGCCAGATCACCTGAACATCATTTAGCTTCAGCTTCTCAAGGCCGGCAAGCATACTTTTATTCAGTGTCCCGGCGCCCAGACTGCCACCCGTAACCAAAATGGTCTTCTTCGTTTCCGAAAGTCCGAAGTGGGCAGCCGCTTCAGCGCGTTTATCTTCAATGGCAACCGAGTCTTTCCTGATAGGATTACCCGTCAGGATCAACTTATCGGCAGGAAAGAACTGCTGCATGCCTTCAAAGGCCACGCAGATCCTCCCGGCATTCTTACCCAGCCATTTATTGGTGATGCCCGCATACGAGTTCTGCTCCTGGATCAGGTATGGAATTCGCATCTGTGATGCTGCATACAGCAATGGTCCGGAGGCATAGCCGCCAACACCGACCGCTGCATCAGGCTTAAACTCCCTGATGATGGCACGCGCTTTCAGCACCGACCGGATCACCTTGAAAGGCAAAAAGATGTTCTTCCACAACGACTTTCGCTGAAAGCCCTGAATATCCAGTCCGATGATCCGGTAACCCGCCGCCGGAACCTTCTCCATTTCCATTCGTCCGTTTGCGCCGACAAACAATATCTCCGTTGCGGGATCCAGTCGCTTAAGTGCATTAGCGATCGATACAGCCGGGAAGATATGTCCCCCTGTTCCACCACCGCTTATGATCACACGCTTTGTCAATTTCTTTTTTTATTTCAGCAATCAGCTATCAGCAATCAGGTTTCAGCAATCAGCTATCCCATTGCCGGTATTTCACCTATAATCACTTTTTCATTTTTCTTCACCGCCTTCTCAGTTCCGTCAGACTCACCCTTCGCCTTCTTCTCATCAATATCGCGGCTAACGCTTAAAATAATGCCGAACGCAACACTGGTGAACAATATCGATGTACCTCCCATACTCACCAGCGGCAACGGAACCCCGGTCACCGGCCCCAATCCCACAGCCACCGCCATATTGGCAAAGGCCTGTATCGTGAGACTGAAACTCAATCCTGCAGCCAGCAAGGCCCCGAAGGCCTTCGGACTCTGCGTCACGATCAGAATACATCGCCACAGGAATACCAGGTAAATGATCACCAGGAAAACCCCTCCCACAGCACCGTACTCCTCAATGATCAGCGCAAAAACGAAATCCGAATACGGATGCGGAAGAAAGTTCCGCTGCGTACTGTTTCCCGGTCCCTTACCAAACAATCCGCCTGAAGCTACCGCGATCTTCGACTGGTTCGCCTGAAACGACTTGTCGGAATCCACCCTTTCCGGATGCATGAACGTCTCGATACGCGAGATATACGTTGTACGACGCGGACCAAGCATCACCACCGCCGTCAGGAGAATAAGCCCTCCCAGGCAAACGATCGCGATCTGCTTGATACTGATCCGGCCGATGATCAGCAACAGAATGCTCACACCGAACAGCATGACAGCCGTTGAAAGGTTAGCCGGAGCGATCAGCGCAAAGATCAGGCACACCGAACCGATGATCGGCAGAAAGGCCCGCTTTACATCCTTAATATTTTCCTGCTTTCGCGTGAGCGTCCGCGCCAGAAACGTGATCAGGGCAAGCTTTGCCATGTCAGACGTCTGGAATGTCTGGTTGATGATCGGTATGGTCACCCAGCGGCTGGCATCATTCACGGTATTTCCGAATACCAGCGTATAAAGCAGCAGCGGGATGGTAATGATCATCAGAACCTTGGAGATCCCTGCATAGTACCGGTAATCGAGCAAATGAGAAAAATACATCAGTCCGAGACCACCGATGATCATGATCAGATGCTTGATCAGGTAGTACTCAGACGACTTATCATTCTTATAGGCGATCGTTCCGGTCGCACTGTAAACCGCAAGTAACGACCATACGGATAGCAGGATCACGATAAGCCAGATCCAGCGGTCGCCTTTTGTTTTACTGAGAAGGGTTTCCATTCAATTCTTTTAAAGTTGTTTCACCGCTTGTTTGAACTGGTTACCGCGATCCTCATAATTCTTGAACAGGTCGAAGCTTGCGCATGCAGGCGACAACAATACCGTATCCCCTTTCTTAGCCAGGTGATAAGCCACCTGTACCGCCTCCTCTGCCGATCCGGTGTTGATGATCACATCCACATCCTCTTCAAAGGCTTCATGTATGCGCTTGTTATCTTTTCCCAGGCAAACGATAGCTTTCACCCTGCTCTTAACCAGATCACGCAGCATGTTATAGTCGTTACCCTTATCCACGCCACCCATGATCAGAACCACCTCGGCAGGCATGCTTTCCAGAGCATACCATGTAGAATTTACGTTGGTGGCTTTCGAATCATTAATAAAATCAATACCTGAAATACGGGCTACGTGCTCCAGGCGGTGCTCAATATTCTTGAAGCTACCCATGCTTTCGCGGATGGTTTCGTTGCGCAGTTCAAGAACTTTCGCCACGATGCCGGAAGCCATTGAATTGTAGATGTTGTGTTTGCCCTGAAGAGCCAGATCGTTGATAGACATGATTAATGAAGGTTGGTTGATTTGATCAAGGTTAAATATTAAGTTGTCTTTCTCCAGATAAGCGCCCTTTTGAACGCGCTTCTCCATGGAGAAAGAATAAGTTCTAGCTTGTATGGTGTGAGAATTGAACCCCGCTAAGGTTTCTTTATCATCAGCACAGTAGATGAATACATCCTGCGCGCCCTGATTTTGAGCTATCC
Organism: Sphingobacteriaceae bacterium; assembly: GCA_036405495.1. Lineage (GTDB taxonomy): Bacteria > Bacteroidota > Bacteroidia > Sphingobacteriales > Sphingobacteriaceae > DASWTL01. The sequence continues at coordinate 10,800 of DASWXL010000101.1, forward strand.
GAAACTTAGAGCTGACGTAATTCTCCATTTTATAATCGTACCTGTCCAGGTGATCAGGCGTAATGTTCAGCAAAACGGCAATGTCCGCTTTGAACTGATACATACTATCCAGCATAAAGCTGCTGATCTCCAACACGTAGTAGTCAAAATTCTCTGTGGCCACCTGCCGCGCAAAGCTCTGTCCGATATTCCCGGCCAGTCCGACGTTCAGCCCCGCATTCTTCAGAATATGGTAGGTCAGCATGGTGGTGGTTGACTTGCCGTTCGATCCGGTTATGCAGATCATCTTCGCCGATGTATACCGGCCTGCAAATTCGATCTCCGAGATCACCGGAATGCCCTTTTCAACAAGCTTTTTGATGACAGGCGCCTTATCGGGGATACCCGGACTTTTGATCACCTCAACAGCCGACAAGATCTTTTCATCCGAATGTCCATGCTCCTCGAAGGCGACATTCATTTGCTCAAGCTCCTGCCGGTACTGCGCTGATATTGCACCAAAATCAGACACAAAAACGTCATAGCCCTGCTGCTGAGCCAGGCGCGCTGCTCCGACGCCGCTCTCACCGGCACCTAAGATCACGATGTATTTATTCTCTGACATTAGCGAAGCTTAAGCGTTACGATGGTTAAAATTGCCAGCATGATGCCGACGATCAGGAAGCGCATCACGATCTTGGATTCATGATACCCCTTTTTCTGATAGTGGTGATGCAAAGGCGACATCAAAAAGATGCGGCGGCCTTCGCCATATTTCTTTTTAGTGTATTTGAACCACGATACCTGCATGATCACCGACAGGTTCTCGACGAGGAATACCCCGCAAAGTATCGGGATCAGCAGCTCTTTGCGGATCATGATGGCAAACGCCGCAATAATTCCACCGATGGCCAGACTTCCCGTATCGCCCATGAACACCTGCGCGGGAAATGAATTATACCATAGAAAACCTACGCACGCCCCCACAAACGCACCGGCAAAGATCACCAGCTCGCCCGAGTTCGGTATATACATAATATTCAGATACTCTGCAAAAATGGTATTACCCGACACATAGGCCAGGATAGCCAGGGTGATGCCTATTATCGCCGACGTTCCCGTGGCGAGACCGTCGATACCATCCGTAATGTTTGCCCCGTTCGAAACCGCCGTAATGATGATGATCACGAAGAAAAGGAAGACCAGCAGTGCGTATTTTTCATATCCCTCGCCCAGAAAACTCAGCACCTTGGAATAATCGAACTCATTGTTCTTGTAAAAAGGCACATTGGTCTTCGTCGATTTCAAATTCTGTGTGTAGTAATATTCTCCGCCGCGTTCATGGATCTCAATGGGGGCAAGTTTGGCAGCGGGCAGCGATATTTGCTCACGCACCACAATGCCCGGGTGAAAATACATGGTCCAGCCAATGATCAGCGCCAGACCGATCTGACCCATAACCTTGAACCTTCCGGCAAGCCCTTCTTTGTCCTTCTTAAAAACCTTGATATAGTCGTCGATGAAGCCGATGATACCCATCCAGACCGTGGTGATCAGCATCAGGATGATATAGATGTTCTCAAGCCTGGCAAACAATAATGTCGGAATCAGGATGCCGAGCAGGATGATGATCCCCCCCATTGTCGGCGTTCCCTGCTTCTGCATCTGACCTTCAAGACCGAGATTCCTTACCGTTTCGCCAACCTGCTGAGCACGCAGATACTTGATCAGGCGGCTTCCGTAAATAGTGGTAATGAACAGCGATAAGATCACTGCCATTGCCGTGCGGAAGGAGATGTACTGGAAGACACCAGCCCCCGGGAAGTCGAACTCCTTATCTAAATATGTGAACAGGTAATACAGCATTAAATGTGATAATTTGCTAATTCGTTAATGTGCTAATGAGCACTAACCTCGTCCAGTAATTCCCTTAATATTTGCTTATCGTCGAAAGGGTGTTTCACGCCCTTTATTTCCTGATATTTTTCATGCCCTTTGCCGGCCAGAACGATAATATCTCCGGGCCGGGCCAGATGGCAGGCCGTTCTGATCGCCTCTTTTCTGTCGGTGATCGAAAGGGCTTTCCTTCTGTTGGTGGGACTGACACCCGCTTCCATATCCCTGATGATCTGTTGCGGCTCTTCGCTTCGCGGATTGTCCGACGTCAGGATAACCTTATCACTCCAGTCGCACGCAACCTGCGCCATCACCGGACGCTTGCTCTTATCCCGGTCGCCGCCGCAACCAATGATCGTGATCACCTGTTCATTGCCCCTGCGGATATCCTGAACCGTGCTCAGCACATTCTGAACGGCATCAGGCGTATGAGCATAGTCTACAATGCCGGTCACCCCGGTTGCCGACGTGATGTAATCAAAGCGTCCTTCAGCGCCGCGCAGGCGACTTAAAACCGTCAACACCTTTGCCTTATCCTGATCGAGAAGCATAGCGGTAGCATATACAGCCAAAAGATTGTATGCATTGAAGCTCCCCACCATCTTAAACCAGACCTCCTCGCTGTCGATATTCAAAAGCAGGCCGCCGAACTGGTTCTCCATCACCTTAGCCTTGAAATCGGCCATGGTTTTCAGACTATAAGTTTTCTTATATGCGCGGGTATTCTGCAGCATCACATTCCCGTTCCTGTCGTCGGCATTGGTCAGTGCGAAGGCCGATCTACCCAGGCCATCGAAAAAGGCCTTTTTGGCCTTCAAATAAGCATCGAACGTCTGGTGAAAGTCGAGATGATCATGGGTCAGATTAGTGAATACTCCGCCCGCAAACTGAAGTCCTTCGATCCGGTGCTGTGCTACGGCGTGCGAACTAACTTCCATAAAACAGTAGTCGCAGCCAGCATCCACCATATCGCCCAGTAAACCGTTCAGTGCGACCGGATCCGGAGTAGTATGCGTTGAAGGTACGATCAGGTCATTGATATGATTCTGAACCGTTGAAATCAGCCCTGCCTTATACCCAAGCGCCCTGAAGAGCTGGAACAACAGCGTCGCAACGGTGGTCTTTCCGTTCGTACCGGTAATTCCGATCAGCTTTAAACCCGCCGACGGATTTCCGTAAAAGTTAGCAGCCATGGTACCCAGTGCCCTGGCACTGTTTTCCACCGTGACATAGGTGACCGAAGGGTCGATCCCGGCCGGCATCTCTTCGCAGATCACTGCAGAAGCACCCAGCCCGATCGCTTTGCCGATGAACCCGTGCCCGTCAGCCACCGTTCCCCTGACTGCAACGAACAATGCCCCCGGCGCCGCTTTCCGCGAGTCGAATACCACGGCAGTGATATCAAGGTCGGTAGACCCCGAAACTTCAAGCAGTGAAACCGAATACAGTATATCCCTTAACTTCATTATTGCAGTTCAATCACTATTTTATAACCTTTCGCAATCCGGGTGCCAGCAACAACCGACTGCCTGACAACTTTCCCGCTTCCTTTTACCGTAGGGCGGAGGCCTGCATTTCCCAGCAGATACAATGCATCTTTGAGGCCCATTCCCACAACATCCGGCACAAAGCCCTCCGTATAGGACATGTCCTGGAACGAAATGCCATTATTAGTATCCACTGTATGCGCATTATTGGAGGCATAAAGCGCCTTTATACCTAAAGACTTATATACCCGGTGTGCAGACCTCCTGCTTCCGGCTTTCGCCTCCGGCATCCTCGTGTTACCCACGTACTGCGGCCGATCAACGCGGTTTACCATCTTCGCATCAGCGGCATACACCTTATCCGCAACTTCACGAAATACCGGACCGGCAACATCGGCCGCATAATATGAACCCCTTGTTGGGTTCTGCACCACCACGATCATTGAATATTTAGGCTTATCCGCAGGAAAATATCCGCAGAACGATGCCTGATAAGCTCTTTTCACACGATAACCTTCACTACCCTGAGCCACCTGAGCCGTACCCGTCTTTCCTGCGATCCTGTACAACGGATTGTTCAGCCTCGTGCCGGTTCCGCCTTCTTCGGCAACAACCCCCTCAAGGATCTGCCTGAGTTTGGCCAGCGTTTCATCAGAACAAATTTTATCGTTGATCTCACGTGCCTTGAACGTTTCAACGGTGTTGCCAAACTTTCTGATCTCGCGAACAAACAAGGGCGCCACCATGCGACCGTCATTCGCTACGGCATTATAGAAGGTCAGCATTTGGAGGGGGGTCATCTTCAGCTCATATCCATACGCCATCTGCGGCAAAGTTAAGCCACTCCAGGTCTTACTTTCCGGAGTTTTTATCAACGGTTTCCCTTCCCCCGGGATTTGCAACCCGTGACGCTCAGCTAAACCGATCGCATGAAGTTTTTCAGTAAAGTCAGAAGGACTCTCTTTGTAACTGTTATAGATCATCTTGGTGATGGCCACGTTCGACGACACTTCAAAAGCCTTCTTCATTGTGATCACACCGTAACCGCCTTCGTGCGAATCCTTTATCGTATGACGGTAGATCTTCCACTTTCCCCCTTCAGTATCTACCAGGTCGTTCAGGTCGAACTTCCCGTCTTCGAGGCCGATCATGAACGAGGCCAGCTTAAAGGTGGAACCCGGCTCAGCACTTTGAGCGATAGCGTAGTTGAATGTCTCCCGGTACAGACTGTCCTTTACCTTTGTAAAATTGGCAA
>DASWXL010000102.1:0-1771 GCA_036405495.1 Sphingobacteriaceae bacterium
CTCCTCGTAAGGGACCTGTTCAACCCCCATTTCTTCAGCTACCTTGCTCAGATCTAAGATATCGTTAACGATTACCCGGCTGCCAAAGCCTTTGAGGATCCGGGCCAGGGCCTTTCCTACGTCGCCAAATCCTATAATGCCAACAGTTTTGTTGCTGAGAGTAGTTCCTACCAGGTTATCAACCGAAAAATCAAATTCCATCATCTGCTGATGGGCCGGTATGATGTTACGGTAGAGGGCCAGGATCAATGTCAGGGCATGTTCAGCTATAGATTCGGGGGAGTAGGCTGGAATATTACCAACTTTGAGGCCTAACCGGGCAGCTTCGATCAGGTCAATATGATCGGTACCGGTAGAGCGGGTGGCAATATATTTTACGCCAAATTCTTTTAATTTCTGCAGGATCGGGGCAGAAACATCATCGCAGGAAAATACCAGCACGGCATCCTTTCCTTCGGCATACGCGATAGTCTCCATGCTTAACCGATTGGAGATCAGCGTGATATCGTGCTTCTTCTCGTTGGCTTTGATCAGAAGTTCTTTTTCACAAGACTTAATGCTGTAGGCTACCGCTTTCATACAAAATTATTTGCATCAAAAGTAGCGGAGTGCCCTTTGCCGGCGTATGAGCCTAATCAGCGGGAAAAGTGATCTTCGTCACTTATTGCTTCACGTTCCTCAGACGGCTCAGCGATAGGATTTTAATGGCGCTGCCTTCCTTCTCGATCAGGTGTTCGTCCTTGAAGTCGGCCAGTGTCCGGCTGATCGTTTCATTGGCGGTACCCACCATCGAGGCCAGATCATCCCGGGTAACCTTAAACATAGTGGTTTCGGCGTCACTGGTTCCGAACTTTTCGGCCAGTTGAACCAGGGCATCAGCTACCCGTTTACGAACCGAGTTATAAGCAAGTTTCAGCAACTGATCGTGTTTTTCATGGATGTTACCCGATAAAAGCTGGATGAACCGTTTTGAAATTGCGGGGTTCCGGAAGAGCAGCGTATTGAATTCTTCGCGGGGGATGAGGTGGATCTCACAGACTTCCATAGTTTCGGCATTATCCGAATACGGCACGTTGGAAAGCACGGCTTCGTAGCCAAAGAAATCACCCGGAGTGAACATTCCTGTAGTAATCTCACGGCCATCCTGGTATACCATGAAGGTGCGCACCCGTCCGCTTTTCAAAAAGTAAACATTCAGTGGCTGATCACTATCCTGATAGATCCCCTGCTTTTTCTTATAGTTCCGCAGTCGACTGGATTCAGAAAGCTCGTTCAGTAACCGGGCAGCCTTGGCTTCATCCAGAAGGCCGTCAAAAGCCTCGCCCTGGTTCAGCGATTTCTTCAACTGATTTCTTTTTTGAAGCCGGCTTTCGATGGCCGAAAGAAGCTCCATGTCGTCAAAAGGCTTGGTCAGATAGTCGTCGGCACCCATTTCCATCCCTTTGCGCATGTCGGTCCGCTCGGCCTTCGCCGTCAGGAAAATGAAGGGAATATGGGCCGTTTGCTCGTTCTTATTCAGCATATATAAAACACCATAACCATCCAGTTCGGGCATCATGATATCGCATACGATCAGGTCTGGCTTTTCTCTAAGCGCCTTTTCAACGCCCTGTTTCCCGTTCTCTGCAGTGATGGTAATATAGCCGGCGAGGTCAAGAATTTCAGCGGTGTTTTCCCTGATATCGGCGTTGTCGTCAATAACTAAAATGGTCTTCATGAATATGTTTTAAAGGTTTCGAGACGGGATACGCACGGTAATGCTCGTACCCTT
>DASWXL010000103.1:0-5942 GCA_036405495.1 Sphingobacteriaceae bacterium
GTACTTCAGTTTAAACTCATGATCCAGGATAGTGGAAAGTTCGGTAAAACGTTTAGAATTCCAGTCAAAGCAGGCGGAAAAGCTCAATGCAGAGATCTGTATAGCGTTTATTTTGATGGACAGATCGGCAAAGGTTCGAAAAATACTGCTCAGATGATCTTCCGTAATAAAGGAGAAGTCTTTGGCCGACAGTGATAGCAAGACCTGACCGGGCTTAACAATAACTGAAGGTGTGTCAACTACTACCGACGTCTCCGTAACGATTGTACCGCTTTCTTCAGGCGTTAGAAACGGACGCACCAGCAAAGGGATGCCTGCGTTTTGAAGCGGCTTTATCGTTTTTGGGTGAATTACGGTCGCTCCGTAATATGCCATCTCGAGAGCCTCTGAATAGGGAAGTTCATTGTACTTTCGTGTTGCGTTGAAGCGCTTCGGGTCGGCATTAAGGATACCCGGTACATCCTTCCAAATGGTAACGGCATCGGCGCCGAGGCAGGAGGCAAAAACCGCAGCGCTGTAATCCGATCCTTCACGTCCTAACGTGGTGGTAAAATTCTCCGAAGTTCCCCCAATAAAACCCTGCGTGACAATGAATCGCTTTTTAAGCATCGGGGGGATGCTTTCATTGATCAGCCCACAGGTTTTGTCCCAGTTGATCTGTCCCTCCCGGTATGTGTTATCGGTCTGAATAAAACTCCGGGCATCCAGCCACTCGTTCTGAAGGTCCGTTGTATTTAGATAGGCGCTTAATATCTTCGACGATACAAGTTCCCCTATGGAAACGATCTGGTCGTAGTTGAAGTCAAAGTCTTCATGTGGTTCATCTTCCAGGATCCAGTCTATTTCAACAAATGCATTTGCAACCTCATCGTGTATCGGGTGACTTTCCTGAAACAATCCGTTCAAAATTGTTTGGTGATACTGTTTTACATCTTCGAAGATCACATGAACATCGTCGCTGCCATTTACGTAAGCTTCGGTGAGCTGTTCGAGGGCATTTGTTGTTTTGCCCATAGCCGAAACCACAATCAACAACTCCTTATGCTTATTAAGCGAAACAATTTTTGCCACATTCTCAACGCTTTCAGCATCTCTGACCGAAGCTCCACCGAATTTGAAAACCTCCATCACTGATTGATCTGTTCTTTACTTAACGAGGCATTCAGCCATCCGGCTTCCGTTGATGCGTTGTACTTCCTGTAAAAATTCAATGCTGGCTCATTCCAGTCCAGAACCTGCCAGTTCATGCCGTTAAAGCCCTTTTCTTTAGCTTCTTCAACAATTGTGTCGAAGAGCAGCTTGCCTATTCCTTTGCCGCGCAGTTCTTCAGTTACAATAAAATCTTCCAGGAACAACCGGCATCCTTTCCATGTTGAATACCGGATATAGTATAGGGCGAATCCCTGAACGTAGCCATCCACTTCAGCTACAAACGCTTTCCAGACTGGTTTTTCTCCAAAACCGGCATCTTCAAATTCAGCTAAGGTGACCGTTACCTCCTGAGGTGCCTTTTCATAATGTGCAAGTTCATGGATCAGTTCCAGTAACCTTGGGCAGTCTTCCTTCCTTGCTGCGCGAATTTCTGTGTTCATTAAAAGTAGGGTTGAGGGATTATTGTATTTTCCAGTGTTTGATGACCCGTTTGCCGAAGATTGTACTGCCGAGCCTGACCATCGTGCTTCCCTGTTCAATGGCTATTTTGTAATCGTCAGACATCCCCATGGAGATCTCCTTAAAATAATCGGCTTTACGGAAGAAGCTTTGCTTCAAGCCGTCAAAGAATGTTTTAAGTTCATAAAACTCTTCCTTAATCTGCTTTGGGTTTTCCGTATTTGTTGCTATCCCCATGAGTCCTGTGATGCGAACGTTTCGCATCGCCTCATACTCTTCAGACCGTAGAAGGTCAATCGCATCATCAAAGCCAAGACCGTATTTGGTTTCTTCGTCAGCAATGTAAATCTGCAGGAGGCAATCGATCACGCGGTCGTTCTTCAATGCCTGTTTATTGATCTCGTGCAAGAGTTTCAAACTATCAACTGAATGAATAAGCGAAATGAAAGGAGCGATGTGTTTTACTTTATTGGTCTGGAGATGACCAACCAAATGCCACTCGATATCTTTTGGCAGCTTCTCATATTTTTCGGCGAGTTCCTGTACCATATTTTCTCCAAAAATTCGCTGGCCTGTATTATATGCTTCGATGATGTCGTCAACAGGTTTCGTTTTGGATACTGCAACCAATTTTACATTCACTCGGTCGAGTTCGTCCCTGATAGCTGAAAGATTGGCTGTAATGCTCATTTATGTGTACTTTTGGATTGTTTTACAATCAGCAAAAGTAACAAATGAAGCGATTACTGGCCTTTTTTTTCTGTTTGATTTTTTTGGTTTCCTGTGCCGGTGAGGGCGAACCGAAAGGCCTGATCGACCGTGAAAAAATGGTCCTTGTTTTGACCGATGTGCATTTGGCTAATGCCTATACATCTACTGTTATGGATCTGGATACCATGAAGCAGATCACCGCGGACTATCTGCATTTGGTCTACAAAAAGCATGGAATCGATTCCGTGCGATTCAAACAGAGCCTGAAATATTATAGCGAGCACCCTGGGATATTAAGTGAGATGTACGATCAGGTATTAGACAGATTGGAAAAAAAAGACAAAAAGGTTGCCCCGGCAGAACAAGTTGAAGTTGAATGATCTATCCTGAAAACGCTTCGGAAAAGCTTGGCTTTTCGGAAATAAAAGAGTTACTCAAAGGTTACTGTTTAAGTCCTATGGGTCGCCAGATGGTCGATAAGATCCAGATGATGACCAGTTTCGAGAATATCAGTAAGTTTTTACGGCAGGCTTTCGAGTTTAAAAATATTCTCGTTAATGATGCTCCGTTACCTCTTCAGAATTTTTATGATATTAAAGTTGTCGCCGAGAAGGCCCGGATAGAGGGAACTTTTCTGACCGAGGATGAGTTTTCCAGGATATATGTATCGTTAAATACTGTATTTTCTGTTATTAACTATTTCAATGAGCGTGAAGGTCAATATCCTGCGTTGGAAGCGCTTTTTGAGCATCTGCCCGTTGAAAAGTTAATCGTTAAAAAAATTGATCAGGTCCTGGATCCTAAGGGGAAGGTCAAACCGAATGCCTCGCGTGAACTTCATGAGATAATCGGCGATATCGCCAGGGCAGAACAAGAGGCCAGGAAAAAGATCGACCTGATATTTAAAAATGCACAGAACAGTGGCTGGACGGCCGATGGAAATCTTACTATCCGTGACGGCAGGCTATGTATCCCTGTACTGGCTGAAAATAAGAGGAAAGTTAAAGGGTTTATTCATGACGAATCAGCTTCAGGACAAACCGTTTATGTTGAACCGGAAGAAGTGTTTCATCTGAACAATCAGGTGAGGGATCTGGAGTTTGAAAAACGACGTGAGATCATTAAGATCTTAACTGCTTTAACGGATGAACTTAGACCGTTTGTCCCGCTGCTGTTGTCCTATCACGGGTTGCTTACAAAGATCGACTTTGTCAGGGCAAAAGCATTATTCGCGTTGGATATCGACGGTGAAATGCCGGCATTGACCAAAGACGCCGAAATTCACCTGGTCAATGCCCGTCACCCTTTGCTGTTATTGAATTTTAAGAAGGAGAACCAAACCGTAGTTCCTTTAAATATCCGGATCGATGAGCATCAACGGGTGGTGGTTGTTTCCGGGCCTAATGCCGGCGGGAAATCTGTCACCATGAAGACGGTAGGCCTTTTACAGCTGATGACCCAGGCGGGGTTATTGATTCCTGCAGATCCGCACTCTAAAGCCGGGATCTTCAGGCAAATCTTTGCAGACATCGGTGACGATCAATCGATCGAAAGTGATCTGAGTACTTACAGCGCTCATCTTACCAAAATGAAATATTTTGCGGAGAATTCAAATGGGCGAACTTTGGTATTGATCGACGAGTTCGGAACCGGAACGGATCCGCAATTTGGCGGTCCGATCGCCGAAGCTGTTCTTGAAGCGCTAAATCAGAAAAAGATCCGGGGACTGGTAACTACCCACTATTCGAATTTGAAGGTGTTTGCTAATGCTGCCCCCGGCTTGGAAAATGCTTCGATGTTGTTTGATAACCTGCATATGAAGCCGCTTTACATTCTTGAGATGGGAAAGCCGGGGAGTTCTTATGCTTTTGAGATCGCACAGAAAATAGGGTTGCCCGAAAAAGTCCTGCAATCAGCGAAAAACAAGATCGGTGAACACCAGAGACGTGTAGATACGCTGCTGGTTGACCTGGAGCGGGATAAAAAGCAACTCCTTGAAAACAGGCTTGAAGTTCAGAAAAAAGAGCAAAGGGTAAAGGTACTGCTTGAAGAGAATGAGAACCTGAAAGCTTACCTTGATGAAAATAAAAAGGCAATCATAAAAGAGGCAAAGGTTGAAGCCCAGAGCATTATCCGTAATGCCAACCGCCTTATTGAGAATACGATTTCGGAGATCCGGGAAAATAAGGCCGATAAAGAAAAGACACAGAACCTTCGACAAAACCTGCAGCAGGAGCTAAAGAAGGTGGAGGTCAGACCGGAAAAGCCGCGGGTGACTGAAGAGACAGCAGAGTTGAAGACGGGCGACTGGGTGAAGCTGACCGACTCCGATACACTGGCTCAGGTAATTGAAGTGGCAAAAGACAATGTTATTCTGGCAATCGGAGACCTGCGATCCGTTGTGAAACGTAAGCGCGTTGAAAAAGTGTCAAATAAGAGTGTGCCGAAAGAAATCAGAAGGTCCTACTCGGCTCACATTACCGAAAGTATAGCACAGTTCAAGCCAGAACTGGACGTCCGCGGAATGCGCGGAGAAGAAGCATTATATGAGATCGAAAAGTATCTCGACAAAGCGATCATGATGGGGTTCCCCAATCTCAAGATTATCCACGGAAAGGGTGACGGTATCTTGCGTAAACTGATCAGGGATTATCTGAAAAAGTACGCGGAGGTAAGCCGTATGGAAGACGAACATCCCGACCGGGGAGGTGCCGGGATAACTTATGTCCATTTACGGTAGGAAACCGTAAAGGATTTTCTGATGTTCTGTTAGAAAACGGCACATATGTTGAAACATCTTTTCACAATTGTTGGCTGGATTATTCTTCTTCTTGGATGCAGTAAGAATAACTCTTCCACTTCTGAAGGGCCGCTTGCAGATGCGGAACTTGAGGTAAGGGTACTGGCTTCAGATCTTTTTCATCCATGGGAACTGGTTTGGGGGCCGGATAACCGGATCTGGATGACCGAACGCAATGGCCAGATAAGTCGTGTTGACCCCGAGTCCGGGCAGGTATCGAACCTGATCACGATCAGCGATGTCAGTGATGTTGGCGAAGGCGGGCTACTGGGTATGGCGCTGCATCCAAATTTTACCAGTACTCCTCAGGTGTTTGTAGTTTATAACTACGATAAAAATGGCATATATACAGAAAAGGTTGTTCGATATGACTATACTGGCAGCACCCTGGTGAATCCGATTACTATTCTTGATGATATTGCAGCGGCTAACTTTCACGATGGATCGAGGCTGTTGTTTGGTCCCGATCAGAAATTGTATATCACTACCGGAGACGCTGGAAATACTGCCAGCTCACAGAATCCGTTGTCGCTTAACGGCAAAGTCCTTCGTCTGAATCCCGATGGATCGGTCCCTGCGGATAACCCGGATCCGGCGAGTCCGGTCTGGAGTATGGGACATAGAAACGCTCAGGGGCTTGTTTTCGGAAAAGGGAAGTTGTATAGTTCTGAGCATGGTCCTAATACGGACGATGAGATCAATATTATTGGAAAGTCGCAGAATTTCGGATGGCCAATTGTACATGGCCTGTGTAATGAACCTGCGGAACAAGCGTTTTGCAATGAAATGAATGTGGTTCAACCGGTCTACAGCTGGACGC
>DASWXL010000104.1:0-22091 GCA_036405495.1 Sphingobacteriaceae bacterium
CCGATACGCTGCAGATCGTAAAGTCCGTCATCTCCGATTCTATATTTCCCCAGGAAGAATTGGATACGTTTATCCGCAATCAGAAGCAAAGCCTGAGTGTAAACCTCGAGAAGAATGACTTCATAGGGCGTCGACTGTTTAACGGTGCCTTATTCGGCAGCTCGCTATATGGATACACGATAGTGGCCGAGGATTACGATAAGGTTACCCGGGAACAACTCCTGGAGTACTTCAAAAAGGCGTACCACATGTCCAATTGCACGATTGTCATTTCGGGAAAGGTTACCTATGAGACGACTAAGATCATGGACGACCTTTTCGGACAGGAAGCGATCGCTCCATCCAGAGTGACAGCCAATCATTTTGATTTTGATGCTTCCGAAGGCAGGGAGTTCTATATTGAAAAGCCGGATGCGCTGCAGTCGGCCATCCGGATAGGCAAATTAGCGGTCAATCGTATGCACGAAGATTTTCCGGGCCTCCAGGTATTGAATACGGTTCTCGGAGGATATTTCGGGTCGAGGCTGATGGCGAACATACGCGAAGATAAAGGATACACTTACGGAATCGGATCGGCTTTGGTGTCATTGAAAAGTTCCGGATACTTTTTCATCGCCACTGAAGTAGGGGCGGAGGTTTGTCAGGCGGCCCTTGACGAGATCGAGAAGGAAATCGACATCCTGAGGACAGAGCTTGTATCCGATGACGAACTGGCATTGGTGAAAAACTATATGCTCGGATCACTGCTGGGTGGACTGGAAAACGCCTTTTCTCATGCTGATAAGTATAAAAATATCTATCCCTATGGCTTAGACTATAACTATTATGAGCGTTATATCGATAAAGTCAAAACGATAACGGCAGAAGAGGTGCGGAACCTCGCAATAAAATACTTAGACAGTTCCGGCTTTCATCGTGTAGTTGTAGGGAGAAAATAAGCCATTTTTTTTTACCTTTGTCCGGCAAATAATAAATCCAAATTATTTGCCCATGCAACTCGATCCCGAAAAATTTGTCGCCGAAGGCCTTACTTACGATGATGTCCTTCTAATCCCTGCTTACTCAGAAGTTTTACCGCGCGAAGTAGATACACGAACGTATCTTACCAAAAAGATTCGCCTGAATGTTCCAATTGTTTCGGCCGCTATGGATACCGTAACAGAGGCGGGCCTGGCCATCGCGATTGCACAATCCGGCGGTATTGGAATGCTGCATAAGAACATGAGCATTCAGCGTCAGGCTGAAGAAGTTCGCAAGGTCAAGCGCTCAGAGAGCGGAATGATCCAGGATCCGGTTACGCTTCAGGAGGATGCTCTGTTAGGCGATGCCTTCAAGATCATGAAAGAATTTCATATTGGCGGAATCCCGGTGGTGGATAAAGAAGGAAAGCTGGTGGGAATCATCACCAATCGCGACCTGCGTTTCCAGAAGGATCCTGCCCGTCCGGTGCATGAGGTGATGACCCGGGAGAACCTGGTTACAGCCGTTGCGGGAACCACTCTTATACATGCAGAAGAGATCTTGCAGGATAAGAAGATCGAAAAGCTTCCTGTAGTAGATGGAAATGGCATTTTGATCGGCCTGATCACTTATAAAGATATTCAGAAGTTCAAGAATTACCCGGCGGCATGCAAGGATGAACACGGCCGTTTACGTGTTGGCGCTGCAGTAGGTGTTACTGCCGATACCATGGATCGCGTGGATGCACTTGTTAAGGCCGGGGTCGATGTAATTGCCATTGATACCGCCCATGGCCACTCAAGAGGTGTGATCGACAAATTAAAGGAAGTGAAAGCCAAATATCCGGATCTTCAGATTATTGCAGGGAACGTCGCTACCGGTGATGCTGCCCGAGCCCTGGCTGATGCAGGTGCTGATGCTGTTAAAGTGGGAATCGGCCCGGGATCGATCTGTACCACACGCATCATTGCCGGTGTAGGGGTGCCGCAGCTATATGCTGTTTATGAATGTGCGAAGGCCCTTATCGGCCGGGATGTGCCAGTAATTGCAGATGGGGGTATCAAGCATACCGGTGATATTTCGAAAGCGATAGCTGCGGGTGCCAGTTCGATCATGGCCGGTTCACTTTTTGCCGGCGTTGAGGAATCTCCCGGTGAGACCATTATCTATGAAGGGCGGAAATTCAAGTCGTACCGCGGTATGGGATCTATTGAAGCTATGGAGCAGGGATCTAAAGACCGTTATTTCCAGGACGTGGAAGATGATATTAAAAAGCTTGTCCCCGAAGGGATCGTTGGCCGGGTGCCATATAAAGGAACGCTTGCTGAGGTCATGTATCAGTATGTAGGTGGATTAAAGGCCAGCATGGGATATTGCGGAGCTGCAACGATCGGCGACCTCCAGAATGCCCGCTTTGTGCGTATTACCGCAGCTGGTATGCGTGAAAGTCATCCTCATGATATTACGATCACTAAAGAGGCACCTAACTATACACGATAGTTAGCCGAAGCTTTTCCCGCATGAAAAACGGGCGTTCATTTTTGAGCGCCCGTTTTTATTTGGCCAGTTTGGAGTGGTTATTGTTTTGTTTTCCTCACACACCTGCCTCCCATGGATATGAGACTGAACGGTTTATTTGTCAACGGCCCCTGGCTGGTTCTCCTGCTATTGTTTCTTGCCGGATGCGATAACGGAAAAAGAACTGCCGGTCCGCAGCCCTTATTAGACAGTGTGTCAATTGTTGAATACATGGCGGCAGAACCGGCCTTTAAAGAGCACATTGATTGGGCGAAGAAATTTTATAAAGAGCGCAATTTTAAGCTGGGATGGTTCAAAGACCATGAACTAGTACCCCAGGCTACCGAGATGCTGACGGTGATCGGCAAAGCTGATGAGGAAGGTCTCGATCCACAGGATTACCAGATCGTCGATTTTGAGAAGCTATTCAAAGACTTCAAAAATCGGGGGCGGGATAGTACCATCCGCAATGCAATGGAGAAAGAAATCGATGTGGCTCTCTCAGCAACGTACTTTAACTGGGCGTCCGACTACTACCGCGGAATCGTCGTTCCCAGAGAAAATAACGATGTGATCGAATGGGATGTCAAGCGGAACAAGATCAAGCTTCATAAGGCGCTCGCCACGATTTTACGGGAACGTGATAGTAAATATCCGTACGATGAATTTAAGCCATTGCATGAGGAGTATGCCAATCTGAAAAAGGCATTGGCAAGATACCGGGATATCAGGGCGTCTGGTGGCTGGCCGGTGATCCCGAAAGGCACTTATCTTGAACCGGGACAGTCATCGCCGGTGGTGAAGACACTGGCGGGGCGACTCAAATACTTTATTTCGCCCTCAGACACCGCGAAAATCCGCACGGACAAATATGATACTATACTGGTCGAAGCGGTAAAGGCGTTTCAGGAGCGGAACGGCGTCAAGGCGTCAGGCATTATCGGGCCGGAAACCGTGAGGATACTGAATATTCCGGTTGACGACCGGATCGATCAGATCATCATCAACATGGAGCGCTGGCGGTGGATCCCAAAAAGTTTCGAGCCTGATTACCTGATGGTGAACATTCCGGAATTCAAGTTGAAACTTGTCGACGACAGCCAGACGGTCATGACCATGAAAGTTATTGTTGGTAAGGAGTTGAATTCGACACCGGTTTTCAGCGATAAAATGGAGTACGTAGTTTTATCGCCGTATTGGAATGTGCCTCCTAATATTTTGAAGAAAGAGATCGCTCCGCATGTAATGAAAGATCCCGCATATCTTGAAAGGCTGGATATGGAGGTGATCACCTACCAGGGGCAACGGGTAAGTCCTTATTCAATTGATTGGTCGATGGCTGGTGAAAAAGGCTTTAACTATATCGTCAGGAGGAGACCAGGTCCGAGAAACGATCTGGGCGGGGTGAAGTTTATTTTTCCCAATGTAGGAAATATCTATCTGCATGATACTCCGCAGGATCAGTTATTCAGCCAGGCAAAACGTGGTTTCAGTCATGGCTGCGTCCGGGTGGAAGAGCCGATAAAGCTGGCGGAGTATCTGCTGAAAGATGTTCCCGGTAGGTGGACAAAAGCCAGGATCTTGCGCCAGATAGGTACCAGGCAGGAATTGCATGTTCCCCTCAAAGCAAAACTGCCGGTATACCTTGTTTATTTCACAGCGTGGGCCGATTCAGAAGGCAATGTCCATTTTCGCGATGATATCTATGGCCATGATAAGGTTTTAAAAAAGCGCTATTTCAGCCGTATTTAAAAGAGTGTTCCGGTACCACCGGGGCGCAGACGCCCGAGGTGCTTATATGCAGTTTCGGTACATTCTCTTCCTCTTGAGGTTCGCATCAGATAGCCTTCCTGTATCAGGAACGGTTCGTAGACCTCTTCAATAGTTCCTTCATCTTCACCCACCGCCGTGGCAATGGTCTTTAAGCCTACGGGCCCGCCTTTGAACTTGTCGATAATGGTGAGCAGGATCTTATTGTCCATTTCATCCAGTCCATGCTGATCGACGTTCAGTGCATTTAAGGCGTAATTTGCGATCTCAGTATCAATGCTTCCATTGCCTTTGATCTGCGCAAAGTCGCGCGTCCTCCTCAACAATGCGTTAGCTATACGTGGCGTACCGCGGCTGCGGCGGGCAATTTCATATGCTCCTTCATCAGTTATCGGGGTTTTTAATATGGAGGCAGAACGCAACACGATGGTGGTTAGCAGTTTTGCATCGTAATATTGCAGGCGGCTGTTGATTCCAAACCTGGCACGAAGTGGGGCGGTGAGCAAGCCGGAGCGGGTGGTAGCGCCAACTAATGTAAACGGATTTAACGAGATCTGCACCGATCGGGCGTTAGGTCCCGTTTCAAGCATAATATCGATCTTGAAATCCTCCATCGCTGAGTATAGATATTCTTCAACCAGCGGACTTAAGCGATGGATCTCATCGATGAACAGGATATCACCGGTTTCCAGATTCGTCAGCAGGCCCGCAAGGTCGCCGGGCTTATCCAGAACCGGACCGGAAGTGATCTTAATGCCCACCCCCATTTCATTAGCGATGATGTTCGACAGGGTGGTCTTTCCCAATCCGGGGGGGCCGTGAAGCAGTACGTGGTCTAAGGCTTCGCCCCGCAACTTCGCAGCCTGAACGAAGATCCGCAGGTTTTCCAGGATCTTTTCCTGCCCCGTGAAGTCCTCGAATGCCTGCGGCCGAAGTACTTTTTCTATGTCTCGCTCCGCGGGGGACAGTCTGTCTGGGTTGGGATCTAAATTTTCGTTAAGCATCGCTGCTAAAATACCGTTCTTTTTACTGATTCGGATACTTTCTGAAGAAGCTGTTCAGTTTCATTTGTATTACACCCAGGAAAGCCTCCCGAAAGATCTTCGTGCTCATTTTAGACGTTCCCTCTGTACGGTCGGTGAAGATGATTGGAACCTCCACAACATTGAAGCCATGCTGGATCGCTGTGAACTTCATCTCAATCTGGAAGGCATAACCCACAAACCGGATCTTATCGAGATTGATCGTCTGCAGAACTTTTCGCCGATAGCATTTGAAGCCGGCAGTTGCGTCCTGGATTGGTATTCCGGTAATAAAACGAACATATTTGGAAGCAAAATAAGACATGAGCACCCGGCTCATCGGCCAGTTTACCACGTTGACACCTTTCACATATCGGGATCCGATGGCAACGTCGGCGCCATCGATACATGCCTGCTTCAGCCTGGAAAGGTCATCAGGATTATGTGAGAAATCGGCATCCATCTCAAAAATGTATTGGTAGTGGTGTTTCAACGCCCACTTGAAGCCATGGATGTAAGCCGTGCCGAGTCCGAGTTTACCCTTCCGTTCTTCCAGAAATAACTGATCCGGAAACTCCTTCTGAAGATCATTGATAATGGTTGCGGTACCGTCAGGTGAGCCATCATCAATAATCAATAGATGAAAAGGGGCCGGTAACGAGAACACCTTCCGAATCATTTTTTCGATATTTTCTTTCTCGTTATAAGTGGGAATGATGACAAG
This sequence comes from Sphingobacteriaceae bacterium, assembly GCA_036405495.1. Taxonomy (GTDB): domain Bacteria; phylum Bacteroidota; class Bacteroidia; order Sphingobacteriales; family Sphingobacteriaceae; genus DASWTL01. The sequence continues at coordinate 5,995 of DASWXL010000104.1, forward strand.
GCTGTCGGAGAACACGAACTAAAAAATTTTTATGCGAAGATATGTAAAACAAAAGAACCTGCAACGTATACTGCTGCAGGTTCTTTTGTTTAGCGGGTCACTTTAACCGGTGGCTTTAGCTAACGCCACTCATTAATCGTTTAAGAACAGGTGATAAGATCAACAGAATAACACCGGCAACGATTGACGTAAGTGTCAGGAAATTGAATAGTCCCATATCCGGAAGGTAGTTTTTCAGTACTGCTTCAAGAACGCCCGCCATATAATTTGCCAGGGCGATAGATGCAAACCAGAGTCCCATCATTACCGACACGATCTTTTGAGGAGATAACTTGGAGATCATGGATAAACCAATAGGTGACAGGCAGAGTTCTGCGACCGTATGGAGGAAGTATACAGATACCAGCCACATTGGCCCAACAAGATTACCGCCCTGAGCGTTAGCGTTCGCAGCGCTCATTACAACGAAGCCCAAGCCTAATAAAATCAGTGCCAGAGCGAACTTCACGGGGATGTTCGGGTTCTTTCCAACTCTTGAAAGGCTTAGCCACAACATGGAGATGACAGGGGCGAGGGCGATGATCCATATCGAGTTTACCGACTGGAACCAGGCTGCGGGAATTTCCCACCCGAAGACCATACGGTCTGTATTATGCTCTGCAAACAGGTTGAACGTTCCGCCAGCCTGTTCGAACCCTGCCCAGAAGAATATGTTGAAGAAACATAGCACAAAGATCACTCCCACACGCTTCCATTCCACAGACCCTTTGGTGTTGCTGAAGATGACATAAAGCAATGCAAGGCCGCCGGCTATAGCGAGTATGGTGGTAAGCGTTGATTTTAGGTCTTCGCTTAAGCTGCCCCAGAGCATTAAAAAACCATAAACAAGTACTAAACATCCCACTACGTATGCTATCACGTGCGTCCAGTCTTTACCCTGCAGTTTCAACTGGTAATTAACAGCAGTATTGGTGTGGGGAGGGAACCCGACATTGCCCAGCAATCGGCCTTGTACGGCAAACCATACTGTTCCAAGCAACATACCTACACCGGCTGCGCCAAAGCCCCAGGCCCAGCCGAATTCCGCCGCAAGGTATCCGCATGCCAGTGGTGCCAGGAATGCACCCAGGTTGATACCCATATAAAAGATAGTGAATGCAGAATCCTTGCGCGGATCATGATCCGAATACAATTTTCCTACAATGGTGGAAATATTCGGTTTGAAAAAGCCGTTTCCGACGATGAGGACGCCTAAGCCAAGATAAAGAAGCCAGGTGCGTGCATCCGCGTTTCCTGTTTGGGATGCCGCCAGGGTAAACTGACCCAGCGCCATTAAGAGTCCGCCAATGAAGATCGCTTTCCGCTGTCCCAGCACTTTGTCTGCCAGAAGCCCTCCGACGATCGGTGTCAGATAGACCAATCCCGTGAAGATGGCGTAGATTTCTAACGCGTTTTCGCGTGTTAGTTCAAAACCGCCTTCTACAAGTTGTGCGGTCAGGTATAATATCAGCAAGGCACGCATTCCATAATAGCTGAAACGTTCCCACATTTCAGTCATAAATAATACGTAGAGTCCCTTAGGGTGCCCCTTTTGAACTTTGGAAGATTCGGTTTGATCCATATAGTTTAGTTAGTTGTTTTAAGCGTGTTTACTAATAGTTCCTTTTAACCATTTCAGCATGGCGAAGATCACCCCGCCCGCTACCATACAGATGGCGAAATTGACCAGAAAGAAGTTGGTTTTATTATCGTAGGTATCCCAGAGTGAAGCCAGGACGCCTGATAATTTATTTCCAATGGAGGTAGCGAGAAACCAGCCACCCATCATTAATGAGGTGATGCGCTGAGGTGATACCTTTGAGACGAGTGAAAGCCCGATAGGAGAGAGAAACAGCTCTCCAACGGTGATCACTGCATAGGAGCCGATCAGCCACCATGCAGATGCCTTGTCGGTCGTAATATCGGTGTTTAAAACTGCAGCGGCCATCACCAGTGTCGAAAATCCGGTGATCAGCAATCCCCAGCCGATCTTTGCCGGCGTGGATGGTTCGGCGTTCCGACGCCGTAAGAAGCTGAAAAAGCTGATGACAATGGGGGTAAGGATGATAATGAAAAATGGGTTTACCGACTGGAAGATCTCGGTAGAGATCAGCGTAAGATTCTCCTCTTCCACAGGCCATTGTTCTTTAGGCAGGTTCTGGAAATATGGATTTTGCGAGAGTTGCTGTACGACCTTTCCGCCGGCATCTTTTTCCGCACGGAAATATTCATCATATTTTGGAAAAGAATCCTGTTTGGTAGTTACTTCCTGTAGCATACCGAAGGGTTTCATCACTGGTGCGGCACTCTCGGGGATCTGGCGGTCGGTGTATGTTTCCGCCCAGGTTGTCAGGGCCGATGAGTTTTGTTTAAAAACAGCCCAAAAGACAATAACAACCGCAAAGATGGAAAGCAATGCGGCAACGCGTGATTTATCTTCAGGATTGGATTTGCTCAGAAGGTATACGAAGAAACTGATCACCGGAATACAGGCTACCAGGAAGGCATCTGTTGAATCCGATCCGAAAATATTGCCAGGGATGAACCAGCCGAGGTTCCCGAAAGCAAGCATCGGCAGGAACACCAGGTACATTACTTTTGAAACCGGCATGTCTTCGGGATTCGCTGGTTTTCGTATATCGGCTTCCTTAATATGCTTTGTTCCGATAAGGAACCATACGACACCTATGATCATACCAACGCCGGCAGCACCAAAAGCGTATCCCCAGCCATACTCGTTACGCATATAGGCAGCAACGAAATTACAGACAAAGGCGCCGATATTGATACCCATGTAAAAAATGCTGTATCCGGAGTCTTTGAGTGATTTTTGTTCATCACTTGAATACAGATTTCCAAGGAGGGTAGAGATGTTGGGTTTGAAAAAACCGTTTCCGATCACCAAAAGGAGAACCGATACCCAGAAGAAGGACATATCGGGTATGGCCAGGCCGAAATAGCCTAATGCCATTAGCACACCTCCGATCAATATGGATTTCCGGTATCCGAGAACGCGGTCGGCCAGAAGGCCGCCGAGAAAGGGCGTCAGATAAACAAGTCCAAGGTATGTTCCAACAATATCGGACGCTTCGGCACGACCAAGTGCCATACCGCCTTTAGATGTGTCGGTTAAATACAATAATAAAATACCGAGCATCAGGTAGTAGCCGAATCGCTCCCACATTTCGGTAAAAAAGAGCACGAAAAGCCCTTTAGGATGTTTAGGTTTAGAGTTATGTGTCATCAGAAACTTCTAAAATAGAAATAAAACTCAAAAAAAAAGTCTTGCCGGTTAATAGGCAAGACTTTTAGGGATATTTTGTCGGATTAATTCCCTCTGCCTGCTGATCCCCGTAAGATTCGCGGATCATTAAAGTTGTCATCGTCTTTTGTCGGAGGGTTTTTCATTTCGAGGTCTTCCACCAGTTTCCATCTGCCATTAGCGAGTTTATACCCATCATAAGACATGTCCGGCCCATACATGTCAAACTTACCCTTCATCTTCGGGTCTGGTGGTGCGAGGTGATCAAAGACGATAGTGTTTTTTGAATCATCGAAATTCAGCGACATAGACGTCTGGCGCGTATACTCAAAGATCACTCTTTTGCGGTTAGGCGTCTCTTTGTCGCCATCAAAAACCGGCATCCCGAAATAGGCTTTGTCGTCTTTAAAGTGTAATACTTCAATGACCTTTTTCGTTGACCTCGGTGTGTTGCCCTTCCAGCCCAAGAGGATATAGTAAGGCGTCCTAACATTAAAGATCACCGGAATGATCCTGTAGTACTGGGCTCCGTACCATTTGTCGCTAGTGGTAACGGTGTCGGCCGGGTTCTTAAGCCCGGCCGAGAAGTCAACCAGCGGAAACATTTTCAATTTGCCCTGCGCATCGTTCATCTGAATAGCACCATAATAACGATAGCTGCCGTCATTGTTCATTACATGCCAGCTGAAGGCCTTGAAACGGCGGTCGGGCGAAGTCAGTATGGAAATGGTTTTGAGCGAGTCGAATTCAAAATTGTAAGAGCGGGGCGTTTTGAGAGCTGAAACAAGCATTTTTATAAACTTGTAATTAGCGTTATATCGCTCCGGTTCGCTTTCGCCATTGATCATCTTTAAGCTTAATTCTTTCAAACTATCCTGAAAAGCATTCAATTGCATGCGGTATTTCGCCTCTCCGGTATGCTGGGCAAAGCCGGTGGCGGTGATAAAGAATAAGATCAGAAATGATAAACCCCGTTTCATAGTAAATTTTGCTCTCTCTTAACGCAGATTCTCAACAACTATTGCGCTGGCTCCGCCGCCTCCGTTACAAATTCCGGCAACGCCGATCCGGCCGCTATTTTGCTGAAGTACACTGAGTAACGTGACGACAATGCGTGCTCCGGAAGCGCCGAGCGGATGGCCAAGAGCTACTGCCCCCCCGTTTACATTGACATTTTTCGGATCCAGGTTCAGTGCCTTGTTATTTGCCAGGGCAACCACCGAAAAAGCTTCGTTGATCTCATAAAAGTCAACATCTTCAGCTTTGATCTTCGCATTCTCAAGTGCCCGGGGAATGGCCTTTGCCGGGGCTGTAGTGAAGTGTTCAGGAGCCTGCTGTGCATCGGCAAAGCCAAGGATCTTCGCTATGGGCTTCAATCCAAGCTCTTCGGCTTTCTCCCGGCTCATCAGAACAAGGGCTGCAGCCCCATCGTTAAGCGTAGAAGCATTTGCGGCGGTTACTGTTCCTTCTTTTTTGAATACAGGTTTCAGCGAAGGGATCTTATCGAATTTTACCGCCTTCGCCTCTTCATCTTCTGAAACGAGGGTTACTTCACCTTTCCTGTCTTTGATCTCGACCGGCACGATCTCATCCTGGAATTTACCGGATGCCTGGGCCGCCTGCGACCGTTGATATGAATCTATAGCATAGGCGTCCTGTTGCTCGCGACTGATATTGCAGTCTGTTGCACACATTTCGGCAGCTGATCCCATATGGAAATCATTATAGACATCCCACAGGCCGTCTTTAACCAGGCCGTCTGTTACCTGGCCATGCCCCAGACGATATCCGCTACGCGCTTTTTCCAGATAGAAAGGCACATTACTCATGCTTTCCATTCCGCCGGCCACAATGATATCGTTGTTACCTAAGGCAATACTCTGGGCTGCCAGCATGATCGCTTTTGTACCTGAAGCGCATACTTTGTTTATAGTTGTGGCAGGGATGTCGGGCAAACCGGCATATTTTGCGGCCTGAGTGGCCGGTGCCTGTCCGAGGTTTGCAGAAAGTACATTACCCATAAAGATCTCCTGAACATCGTCAGCTTTGATCCCGGCACGTTCCACAGCCGCTTTTATGGCCACTGCTCCAAGCTGAGTAGCCGAAAATCCCGATAAACTTCCGCTGAAGCTGCCAATAGGAGTGCGTACGGCGGAGACAATATATACTTCTTTCATATTTGTATGGTTAGTGCTGCAAGTTATAAAATTGCTACTAATTGAACGCCGCAGCATCTTTGTTCTTGCGTTAAACTTTATATATTTATGGCTCTAACGTTGGTTTATAGTGGCAAAGATCATCCGAAACACCCGTCTTATTTTACTCCGAAGATATGCCTCCAGTATAAAATTCATCATGATGGCGGCTGCCATTGCCTTCATTACAGTTTTTCTGCCTAAGCAGGCGCGTTTCAGATATGAGTATGAAAAGGGAAAAGTCTGGATGCATGACGACCTGGTATCGCCATACAGTTATGCGATAAAGAAGCCCCAGGCGCAGCTGGAAAAAGACAGGAAGGAGGTCTTGAGGTCGATACTCCCTGTGTATCAGAATAAAGTAGAGGTGCCCAAAAATGTTATCAATAATTTTGATGCGGATTTTGAGACCCGCTGGAACGCAACGGGATTGCCCGAACGGCTTAAAGATGACTATGAGGATAAGGGTATTCAGGTTATCAATGCGGTTTATGATAAGGGGCTTCTGACGCCTGATGCGCGGTACCCCGATGGTAAACAGGTTTACAATTTCCTTTTGCTGACCAATAACATATCACGTGAGCTCAACACGCAGGCCGTGTTTACGCCGGAGACAGCACAGGCATTTATAAGTGAACAGATCTCCAGCCAGCCGGCTTTAAAGAACAGCGGCTGGCTGATCAGTTTGGTGCAAAGCCATCTGCAGCCTAATTATATTTTCGACGAACGCCTCACCGCTGAGATCGAGCAGGAAGCCATTTCAAACATTTCTACTGCTCATGGAATGGTTCAGAAGGGCGAATTGATCGTTTCTAACGGCACCCTGATCAATGAGGATATTTACCAGAAGCTGGAATCACTGCGGATCGCTTATGAAGACGACAGCCGGGCGGTTGGCGACCGGAGGCTGGTATTCGCCGGCCGGCTTTTTATGGTGGGCCTGGTGATCGCTCTCCTGATGGTCTTCCTGTATTTATTCCGGAAGGACATTTTTCGTGACAACCGGCAGCTATCGGTGATCCTGATCGTTGTTACCTTTATGCTGCTATGCCTTTCGTGGGCGATCAGGGTCAGGCTGCCGAGTATTTATTATATTCCGTATTGTGCCGTACCGATTATTATCCGGATCCTGTTCGATACCCGTCTTGCGCTGAATATTCACCTTCTTGTCGTTCTCATTGGCGGCTTTTTCGTGCCAAACAGCTTTGAGTTTGCTTTTTTGCAGATTACCTCCGGAATGGTTGCGATCTACAGCATAAAGAATTTTGTTAAACGTGAGCAGTTCCTCATTTCAGCGCTGCTGATTCTGGGAAATTATTTTGTCGCCTATCTCGGCATCTCATTGATCAGGAGCGGTTCGATCTACGAAGTGGAGTGGCAGAACTTTGTGCCATTCATCTTAAGTGTACTGTTGTCATTGCTGGCTTATCCGCTCATCTACGCTTTCGAGCGGATGTTCGGAATTACTTCAGATATCTCGCTAATGGAATTGACCAATACCAATTCACGTTTATTGCGAGACCTGGCATTCAAGGCGCCGGGAACTTTTCAGCATTCGCTTCAGGTGGCAAACCTGGCGGAAGCGGCAATTTTCAAGATCGGCGGCAACTCGTTACTTGTACGGGCGGGGGCCTTGTACCATGATATCGGGAAAATGGATCGCCCTGAATACTTTATTGAGAATCAGAACAAGGGCGTTAATCCTCACGACAGCCTTTCTTATGAACAAAGCGCACAGATCATCATTCAACACGTTCATAAGGGAGTGGAACTTGCGAAAAAGAACAACCTGCCGCAGCTGATCATTGATTTTATCAGAACGCACCATGGAAATACGAGGGTCGATTATTTTTATCAGTCCTTTTTGAAGAATTTTCCGGAAAAGATAGTTGACGAGAATACATTCCGGTATCCGGGACCAATTCCGTTCACCAAGGAGACGTCGGTACTTATGCTTGCCGATTCGGTCGAAGCCGCGAGCCGGAGTCTTAAGGAGCCCAATGTAAAAAGTATCAGCGACCTGGTTGATCGTATCATCGACTACAAACTGGAGCAAAATCAGTTGATCAACAGTAGCATCACTTTAAAAGATATTGAAACTATCCGGTTGATTTTCAAAACGATGTTAATGAGTATCTATCATGTGAGGATAGAATACGAATTACAGCGTTAAAAATATTTTTGAAGAGAGAGGTGATTTACTATATTTGTAGCCCCGTCAGGGACATTTGACGGGAAAAGGAGAGGTGCCTGAGAGGCCGAAAGGAACAGTTTGCTAAACTGTCGTACTGGTAACGGTACCGCGGGTTCGAATCCCGCCCTCTCCGCTAAAAGTTTAAAAAAGACTGCTTGAAGCGTTGAAAAATGTTACCTTTGCAGTCTTTAAAAATGAAAGATACCGTTCGGGGTGTAGCGTAGCCCGGTATCGCGCCACATTTGGGATGTGGAGGTCGTAGGTTCGAATCCTGCCACCCCGACAAAGTAACAAAAAAGCCCTGATCAGGAAACGGATCGGGGCTTTGTTTTAAGTTGGGTCTTTGATCACGCTCTGTTTCTACCTTCATCTCTTCAGGTTATCCCCATACAGCCTCTTCTTTTGCCTGTTTCTTCCCTGTAACTGCATGCTTGCCGAACAAAAAGCGAATAACGTATAGGCAGATAAGAGAGCGAAAGCAAGCACACGGCTTGTGACCGAAAAGCCCGTGATATAATTAATCCGGATTAAACACGACCAGGACTTCCTTTATAAATCCTTAATACCTTGTTGAATGCGCGTTCAGTTATATTCCGGCATAATGAGGTTTTAGCTGAGCCAGTACTATACGAGGTTACTCCGGGTATAAAATCGTCGAATTTGCAATACCTTTGCCCAGTGTTTCACATTTTACTTCATTTTCTCGTGCCTGCCGCTATCGCATGGGTCTTTTTTAAAAAAAAGGCGGGCAAAGCATGGCTGATCATGATCGCCACAATGCTTGTGGACCTTGATCATCTGCTCGCAGATCCGATATATGACCCTAACCGGTGCAGTATCGGTTTTCATCCGTTGCATTCCTACGTGGCCGTGGGAGTGTATTGTTTAATGCTATTCTTTCCCAAAGTGCGGCTTCCCGCCATTGGTCTGGTCATCCACATGGTACTTGATTATCTTGACTGTTACCTGTAACGCCCGTTATTTACCGCATGGAAAGCCGCTCCAAGCAAGGGAGCCTTCTCATTTAAGACGATAGAAACTGGTATTTCTCTCAAAAGAGGGGCAAGCCGTCCTTTATCGCAGAAGTGTTCGAAAAAGACGCTTTTATTGAGCAGGTGCCTGTTTTTTTTTGTGATGCCGCCTGCAATGAATAATCCGCCTGTAGCTTTGACCTTTAAAGCCAGATTGGCAGCTTCGAGAGCCAGATAGCGGAAAAAGAGGTCGAGTGCTTTGCTGCAGATAGGATGATCGGCAGCGTTTTTACTTATAACCGCCGCGGGATCGGTTGTCAGTAATTGCTCTGTTAGCCCGTCCGTGTCAACTTCTTTATTAATGTCACGCAAAAATCGAAACAGATTATAGATACCCGCCCCGCTGAGCACTCTTTCCCAGCTCACGTGCTCAACGCCGAGATCCCGCTGAAGGAATCTGAGCAACTCATAATCGTTTTCCGTCCGCGGCGAAAAGTCGCAATGGCCGCCCTCAGTACTGAATGGATGGTAAGACCGGCCGTCCCAGTATAAACCCGCTTCTCCAAGACCCGTTCCGGGTGCGATGACGGCCATATTACCCGGATGTGCCCGGGCGTCGGTGGTTATTGTTTCCAGATCATCTGCTTGTAATACGGCTAGACCATAGGCAGTGGCCTCGAGGTCGTTTATCAATACTACCGGCGTATTGCTGAGCTTTTCGGATATTGTTTTGGCATTGATGTTCAGGGTCAGGTTAGTAAATTTTACTGTTCCTTCAATTACTGGGCCGGCAGCTCCGAGGCCGATCCTGTCGGGCAACATACCTTCCGGCAGAAATTCAAGGATCATCTTCAACAGATCGTCATACTCCCGCGTGAGGTAGGTTTGTTCACGAATCATATCATAACCTGATGCAGTGTGATTGAAAAGCGCCATGTTGGTTTTGGTGGCGCCTATGTCGGCAGCTAGAATGGTGAGGTGATCTGTCATTGATGTGCTGGCTCGTTTAAGGTGTAACGCCTTCCTGTAATGAGTGTTTTGAGGTAGCGTTGATTCGGTTTGTTAGTCGTGCCCGGCCTGGCCAGGTTCTTTAGCCGGAACTGGTTCAGCAGTCCGGCGACAGCGAGCCGGCATTGCTCGGGAGGTGGAATGTTCGCCGACGTTCAAATAACCCAGACTATTAAGGAAGTATGATCCATTATTGAGATTTTCAGCCAGATGACCAACCGTTGTGTGTTCAAAGGCCGTCCGGACAGCCTCCCGGGCGATCTTATACTTGTGGTGCATGGGGCAGGGGTGGGCATCGGAGCAGTCCTTTAGCCCCAATCCACATTCTTTAAAAATACCCATTCCATCTATTGCTGCTACAATATTGATCACGGGCTGATCCAGTTGCTTTTTTTCAACGCTAAAGCCTCCGTAAGGTCCCTTTAGCGAAGTAATTACCTTATGCCGGTTCAGGATCTGCAGAATTTTGGCAGTAAACGCTTCCGGAGCATCTACTTCACGTGCGATCTCCTTTACGTTCAGTTTTATGCCTTCACCCGCTTTTGAAGCTACAAAAATCGTAGCGCGGATTCCATATTTGCATGCTTTCGAGATCATTCTATACCAAGTTCCGACTTACCCTGTTCAGTGATCATGTCAACGGTCCAAACCGGCGCCCAGACAACGTTTATATCAACGATTCGATCGGGGAAAATGGTCAGCACATTTTTTACGCCCGATTCAATGGCCTCCCGCAAAGGGCAATGAGGAGTCGAGAGCGTCATGGTGATCTTAATAAGGCCTGCAGACGAAAAATCAATGTCATACACCAGGCCGAGATCGATAATATTTACAAACAGCTCAGGGTCGATAACATTCGACAAAGCTTTCACTGCTTCTACTTTTTCTGAAAAAAAAGGATCTTTTATATCAAAGTTCATGATGATTTGGGTTTATGAAAAAGAATGGAAAGTACGCCGTATCCATAAATTAGACTCACCGCTATAAAAAGGAGGAAGCCAGCTTTTACTAACATTGAAACAGCTGATAAAATTCCGGCCACCAGGACCATCATGGCAGCTATATAGATAAAGAACTGCAATTTCACCAGTGTTTCATTATAAAGGTGTTTCGGGAGCGGTACTTTTTGTTTTCCGGTAAGATTTTTATAATGTTTATTCCAGACAATAAAAGGCAGTGTTTTATATGTCTTGCCGAGAATGATGGCGGTTAGCCACCCCATGAAGATCAATGTGCCGTACAGGATGCTCCAGTGTCCGCTGTCACTGATGACGACAATCGGAATGACGAGCAAAGTAATAGCCAAAAACAAGAATGAAAGAAAACTATGTTTCATCTGGTAATCCAATGGCTTGGGCAGGCGATGTTTGAAGACATCAAGCAGATACAGCATATGACAGATCACGCCTCCGGCAATCAGCGCGGCCCATATCAGTGCCCGGCTGCTGAAGCCTGTGAAAAACACATCGGCAAAGAACAGAAGCAGACCGCAGTTCTGAAGGAAAAAGGCATACCTGAGCAAACGTTCTTTCTGGGATCTGCCCAGCAGGAACATCGGTAGCAGTTTAATACTGACTCCGGTTACAAGCTGCAGAAACCAGCCCGCAATTCCGGCATGAGCGTGTAGTTTCAGGATGTCCAAATGGTTCCGTTCAATAAATGGCTGATGCAGATTTACCGCAAGGAGCAGGCCGACGATCACCGTAAACAGGAGCCACAAGGCGGAACTCACCATAAACAGCGTTTGAATGGAGTATTGGTGAAAGATCTGAGATGTGAGTAAGACGTTTGCCAGATAACAGAGAGTCGATAACAGCACAAATGTACCGCCGCAGATCATCAGCCAGCCAGTTTGAAAGAACCAGAACGATACAACCAGCAAATACACTCCAATAGTAAGAAGTATGAATGAAGCAAAAGCAAGTATGGAACTGAAAAGAGGGCTTTCACAGATAACAGGTAAAAGCTGATAAGATGCGCCAAAAATGATCATAGTTGCCCATCCTAACGCCGCTAAGTGAACAACGGCTAAAAGTTTCGGCTGGAAATAGTGTCCGCCCATATAGTCGGCTGAGATGAACAACAGAACCGAGAGAACAAAGAAAGCGAGGGTGGCCACTGCATAAAATGGTAATACGGCCAGCTCGGCGGCTGCTTTAGATGTGTTCAGATCGCTCATCTTCAGGCGTGATGGATCAGCAAACGGACGTCGCCATCCGCCACCTCATGGATGTGTGTTATGAAGTTCATGTCATATAGTTCATCAAGCAGGTAAACGGGCACTTTTTTGTGGTACACATAAAGTGCTTTATCCTGCGGCAGATCCTTCAGCTCTTTCAGGATGGTTTGCATGGGCAGAGGCATTTCTAACAGTCTCACATCTATGGCGTTGTAGCTGCCATCAAACTGCATAGCCTTGTTATGAAAACTTTTTTCATCATGATAATTTAACGGGCTCGCCTCTTTTACAGCGGTTGCGGCCCCTGGTTTAAGAAAGAATGTGTGGTATTCGCCGGCATTTATTTCCTTTACAAACGTTTCGGCACCTTTTGATCTTAACAAGTGTATGAGCGGAGTCGGTGAAAAGGTATTGATGATACAAAGCACCTGACCGGGTGCTATCGCTCCATATCGCTGCATGATCTGTTTAAGCGGATCGTTTCCTGAGGCGAGCATATCCCTGACGTCGAAATCAACCCGCGAATGCGTTTCAGGCCGGCGGAGCCATAAGGGCTCTGGTTCTTCGGTTGTTGTTTTAGCTGTTTGTGTCTGATCGTCATACACATAACCCAACGGCTTTAACGCGTTCATCAGATCCTCTGTCGTACATCCGCCTAACTTTGCCGCTTCTGCTATGGTTACCCTTGATGCCATGATCTTCCGTAAAATAGGATTTCGGAGTTTTTCAAGCGGTTTTGCAACGGATGCAATAGCGTCAATACTGGCACTGTTGTGCTTCACAATGGCGGATATTTTTGTTTGGTCGTCGATCTTCATGTGGTGTGTTGTGTTTTTTTCCAGAACTCGTCAGGATACTCGTCAAGAAATTCTACGGCATGGCTATGCTTTAAAGCAGTCCCGATGCGTTCGAGTTCATCTGCATTTAATATATTTTCAAGATGCGGGAAAAGTTCCCGCTCTTCAAAGCGGATATGGGCGTCCATATCGTCTGCCAGCCGGGTTAACCGGTCGTAGTTCACATCGCCAGATTCAATAGAATCAAAGAGCAACCTCAATTGCCGGTGCTGTTCCAGGCCTTTCTGACACGCTGCGTCATCCACCTTAGTAAAGAGGCGTTCTTCCTCTTCTCTAAAATGTTTTTTGAGATGTTCGTTCCAGAAAAAGCTTACGTATTTCCTGATCCGCTCAGCGTCTGTTTCTTTCTTGATTCCCTGCCGTATCTTCCAGCAAAACAGTAATCCAAAATGATGCTCCCGTGAGAGTATCAAAATGTTTTCGTTTCTTTTGATGGGTTTTGTTGCCATAGCCTGCTTTTTTTCAAGTTTAGAGCTAAAAGCACGCCTAAAAAATGATATCGGTCATTTAATGAGGTGATGTGGAATGGTCCTGACTGTTATACGACAGATCGTTTTGAAGTTGTGACCGGGGTCATATTTTAGTTCAGGCAATAATGGGTTATTTGCCCCTATATGAACGTTGGTATCATCGGTTTGGGCGATATGGGCCGTATTTATGCCTTGAAATTTGCAGAGGCGGGCTACAAGGTGTTTGGCTGCGACCTGCCACACAGACGTGAAGAGCTTGAACGCACACTCGGGGGGGCGGTGATGATTACCGACGGACAGGAGGTATCCCGCAAATGCGATGTGATATTCTATTCTGTAGAAGCAGAGCGTATTGTCGATGTCGTTCAGATGTACGGGCCATTAACCAGGCGTGGCGCTGTGGTTGCTGGTCAGACATCGGTCAAGCATCCGGAAATCGAAGCGTTTGAAAAATACCTTCCAAAGGATGTGGAGATTGTTACCTGCCATTCGTTGCATGGACCGGGGTTTGATCCGGCGGGACAGCAGCTGATCGTTATTCCTCACCGGGCCACCACGAAAGGGTATCAGCGTATGACTGACGTGTTGCAAGCGCTTGGCTCGGTACTCGTCGAATTTCCGGACTATCATAAACATGATAAGATAGTGGCCGACACTCAGGCAGTAACACACGTAGGCTTCGAAAGCATGGGTACCGCCTGGAAGGAAGCGGGTATCTTTCCATGGGAGAATGCGTCATATCTCGGCGGCATCGATAATGTAAAGATCCTGACTACTTTACGGATATTTGGCTATAAAGCGCATATCTACGGTGGTTTAGCAATTTTAAACCCGTACGCGCCTGCTCAGGTAAAGCAGTATGCACAGTCGGAATCAGAACTATTCAAACTGATGATAATGGAAGAAGAAAAGCCGTTCCGGGAGCGCCTCAGCAAAGCCAGGGATTTCGTTTTTCACCGCGATGACCATGCGGTGATGCTTGACGATGGGGTCATGCAGGAATTCTCTTTGTCTGCCGGCCGGGGCTTGCGAAAGCCGAACTCGCATCTGAGTTTGCTGAGCATGGTAGACGCCTGGTATCATCTGCAGATCAACCCGTATGAGAATCTGATCTGTCAGACGCCGCCCTTCCGGCTACGACTCGGGATAGCCGAATACCTGTTTAAGAATGAGGCGTTGCTGGAGGAGTCGATCCAGACTGCCCTATATGACCGGACCATACGCGCCGACGATCTGGAGTTTCATTCTGCGGTTCGCGAATGGTCGTCCATTATCGGATACGGCGATATGAACGGTTATAAGCAGCACTTCGAGCAAACTAAAGCATTTTTTCATAACAGACTGGAAGAGGGACGGTTGCAAAGTACTGAAATGATCAGGCGTTTGGGATTGGAATAAAATGGCTTTACTATCAAGTGTCATTTTTTGTTGTGATGAAGATCATTTTTTAACCGGCAAAGTTGCCCCTCTTTTGCATAAAAGACAATAATGTCCTAATTAAATAAAAACAAAATATGGAAGCCTTAGATATCCTGAACGTAACTGAGATCGAGCCTCGCTTCAAACATCCGAAAATCTTCGAAAAATTTGACTCATTATCAGCTGGTGAAGCATTCATCATTCACAACGACCATGATCCCAAACCTTTATATTATCAATTGTTAGGCGAAAGAGGGCAGATCTTTACGTGGGAGTACCTTGAAAATGGCCCGGAATGGTGGAAGGTGAAGATCGCCAAAAGAAACGATCTGGAAGGGGAGGAGACTATTGGCGAAATGGTTGCAAAGGATTACCGCAAGGCCCAGGTGTTTAAAAAGTACGGTATTGATTTCTGCTGCGGCGGTAAGAAAACACTTGAAGAGGTTTGCGATAAAAAAGGAATTAGTGCAGACACAGTTAAGGAGGAACTTGAGTCGGTAGATCAGCATCAGCAAAATTCCGGTCTGGACTTCAATAACTGGGAACTGGACTTTCTTGCTGATTATATCGTTAACGTCCACCATAAATACGTCAAAGAAAGTATGCCGTTTATGCTGCAGCTGGCAGAAAAGGTGGCGCGGGTGCATGGCGACCGCAATCCGGAAACCATCGAGGTTGCGCGTATATTCAGCAATATTGTTAATGACTTTAATCTGCACCTGATGAAAGAAGAGAACATTCTTTTTCCGTTCATTAAAGATCTGGCACAAGCCAGGAAAACCGGAAATAAGATCACTCCGGCACCATTTGGTTCGGTTAATAACCCCACGCAGATGATGGAAACAGACCATGAACAGGCTGGTGAAGATATGGGGGCCATCCGCCGTATAACCAATGACTATGTGCTGCCGGCCGGCGCCTGCTCGTCATATACCATTCTTTACAAGAAACTGGAGGAGTTTGAGAACGACCTGTTCAACCACGTGCATTTAGAGAATAATATCTTATTTCCTAAAGCCATCCAACTGGAAAAAGAGCTGCTCAAATAAACCAAATATAGACGCCGGCTTCGCGTAATTATACTTCGGGAGCCGGCTTTTTTTTGACAGTAACTGCAGGGAGATGGGTAAAATACAGAGTGCTGAATCAGATCCGTTAGTGATCACGCATTATGTGTCGGCAGCATTGTGCTTTGTGGTACTTGCGATAATGCTTCTCTTCTCCGCCAATGCGTTAACGGGTCATTACTTTCAGCCCCGTCTACTGGCAATAACACATATGGCTGCGCTCGGATGGGGAACCCTTATTATTATTGGTACGTGCTATCAGCTACTTCCGTATGTTCTTGAAGTTGAATGGTACAGCTATAAATCCGCTTGGTTAACGTTCTATTGTTTTATAATCGGACTGGTTTTCCTGGTCTATTCCTTCTGGATATTCGATCCCGGCGTTCTGATGCAGGCAGGCAGCTTAATGCTGCTTTCTTCGATTTCTATGTTTGCG
>DASWXL010000105.1:0-9918 GCA_036405495.1 Sphingobacteriaceae bacterium
AGAGAGAATTTGAAGAGATCTGTGAGGCAATGGCTAAAACAGGGATCTACGTCGATTTCATTACCATCGATGGCGCGGAAGGCGGAACCGGTGCGGCGCCGCTGGAGTTTACTGACCATGTTGGCATGCCCCTGTTTGATGCGCTGACTTTTGCCCGCAAAACGCTTTCGAAGTTCCGGTTGCCCTCAAAAATCATCGTATCAGGAAAGATCATTACTGCTTTCGACGTACTTCGTGCGGTGGCTCTCGGAGCGGATGCCTGTTATAGCGCCCGGGGAATGATGTTGTCATTGGGTTGTATTCAGGCTCTTCAATGCGATAGCGGAAAGTGCCCGGTAGGGATCACTACTCAAAACAAACGGCTATATCGGGGGTTAGATGTTACCGACAAACGCGTTCGTGTGGCCAATTTTCATCGTAATACCATGGAGGCTACCGTAGAACTTATGGAGGCATGTGGCTACAAATCTCTTGCTGATGTTAGCGCCGACGATTTTTACAGACGCATTAACCGTTTTGAAATACGATCGCTTAATGAGATTTATTTCAATGATGAACAGAACTTTGAAACCAGGAATGAAGTGTTTACCTGCTTAAACTGATAAATTATGAACAGTGAAAAATTGATTATTTTACAAAGAGAACTTGATCTGTTGAAGACGCATTTGATGCACAGTAACCTTTCAGATTTCAATAAAAGCAAACTACTCGAAGAGCTGAAAACTGCACAGATAGTCAAAGATCTGCCCGATGATGTGGTATGCTTAAACTCACAGGTCGTTATCAGGGAAGTGGTCACCGGCCAGAAATTTACATTTTACCTTGTGCTGCCCACAGAGGCAAACATGAGAAAGAATAAAATATCTGTTTTTGCACCGATAGGGATCGCGCTATTAGGTTACCGTACCGGATGCCGGGTTCAATGGGAGATGCCTAATGGGGTAAAGACGTTTGAGATACTTGAAGTGAAACATAAAGACCAGTACGAGGCGGTAGCCAAAGAAGATGAGGAAAGCGGATTCCTATAGTATTATACACATGTTTCAATAAAAAAACCTGATTGGATCTCAATCAGGTTTTTTTATTTGCTTTATTCTTCGGCACGCATTCTGCGCATAGGACCGAAGTTATCGGGACGCTTACCGGTAAACTTCTGGAGTCGCATTGCAAAGCTCATCATAAAATATCTGCCTAAACGATTACTGCGTGTGTCGATGGTGGAGTTATTTGTGATGGTACGATTCACGTTAACACTTTCATCAAACAGATCGTATCCCTGAAGGCGCAGTGTTGCCCGCTTATCTTTAAAGAACTGTTTTTCAAGATAGGTGTTGAGAATCATCGGGTTTGTATTCAGGCTGCCGGAGTATCCGCTGTTCATGTTCTTACTGAAATCCACCCCTAGTACCATCGTTTTGAGAAAGTAGAATCTTCCATCAGCATTCAATGACCACGTTTTGACGTTTCGGTTAGCATTGTTCATAGCTTTTAACGAGTATTCGTTTTGATTATACGTAAAAGATGCTGAAGGATTAAATTCGATCCAGTCTGCCGGATTTACCTGAAGCCGTAAACGCTGAGAGAGGATCAGGTTCTTATTGATATTTTTCAGACTATTGCTGAACGACACATTATTGATGTAATTCGCCGATCCGTTAAAGGAAAACGTATACTTCTTATCCGCCACGGGAATGGAGAATGAATAGAAGCCCCTGACAGTGTAGTAGCCATCAGTATTTAAGTAGCGGGTTTCCTGAGTGAATGCATTTTGGCCGCCCTGAGGTTCCAGTAACACCGTATTGGTAACGATCTTATCGTTAGTGTATGTTGCCGAGAGATTGGCGAACAATGACCGGCCTGTATTGAAGTCAAAGTTATTATATCTGACGTTCAGGGTATGGTTGAACTCAGCATCCAGGTCAGGGTTTCCCACGACCGGATAATTCAGATTTGACCTGTCTGTTACCGGTTGGATCTGCTGGTACCCCGGTTCATTGTTTCGCCCCCAGTAGTTTATGTTAAATTCTTTTGTCCTTGAAAACTTATAGGTGAACCGCGCTACCGGTACTAAGTTGAAACCGGTTCGGCGGGTCGTAAAGTTCTGCGTAAATGATTCGCCGTTAAGCAACGTAGGTTGTCCGCTTATCCCTACAGAATAATTGTAGTTTTTATCCGAAAAGCGATATGTTACACCCAGATTGTTAGTAGCAAAAGAATAGTTGTACAAATTGCTTAACGAGTCGATCCGGTTATTCGCACTTGTCAGATCAAAGGTTTCACGATTGTTGTCATAGTTGGTCCGGTTATAATTCCAGTTAAATTCCAGCGTCGATCTTAAGCTTACAGGTTCTATGTACAATAGCCTTGAAGATGTGCTCAGACGCTCATTCTTATCCCGGAGGAGCAGATGCTGGGTCGAATCCTGCAGAAGTGTACCGGTTGACGGGTCAAAGTACAATCCATATAAATTGTTGTCATCCTCCACATCAGTGTTACTGCTGTTCAGGGAGAGGTTTAATGAAATGTTTCGTCCTCTTTTGTGGAAACGGTGATTCAGAAGGATGTTCCCGCCTAACGTGGGAGCCTCCGAAACATTGTTTGCACTTGTTGTCTGAGCCAGATTACTCAGTGCGCTGGTGATATTGGCATTTTCGTTACCTAATGATTCCGTTCTCGAATAACTCAGGGATGGCGAGATCTTAATATAGTTCAGGCTGTCCGGCTGGTATTCAAGATTCCAGTTGAAGCGATAATTATTGCTGATGGTATTTGAGGTGGTGATCCGGTCGTCAATAACGGTTCTTCCCTGGTAAACATTTTCCTGAAAAATATCAGACTCAACATCATTGTCGCGGTTAAAGTAGCTGAAGCTACCGTATGACGTCAGCGTTTTACTCCATTGATCACGATAGTTCAAACCAATAGAACCTACGGTGGTGATGCCATCACTGCCGCCAAAACTGAAGTTATTTCCGCCCTGGAAGCCGCCTCCGCCACGGTTACCACCACCTCCCATCGCCCTTCTGAAGTTGCCTCCGCCTCCTCCGCGGTTACCACCTCCGCCTCCGAAATTAAAAAGTGATGCGTTGGTATTGTTAAGATTTGCTAATCCGGAGATCTGGCGTGAATTGTTGAAGTAATTTCCGGTGGCCGTTAATTGGTAACGATCTTCGTTCCCGACACCGGCGGTTCCGTTAACAAAGTAGCCTTTGTTTCTGTCAGGGCGGATCTGAATGTTCAATATTCGTTCTGCTTCGCCGGTTCTTGAGCCGGTGACGTTAGCCTGATCACCGTAGTCTTCGACGATCTGAATGCGCTCTATAAGATCGGCAGGAAGATTCTGAGTGGCCGTTTTAAGATCGCCGCCGAAGAATTCCTTGCCGTTCACCTTCACCCTGGTAACCTGCTTGCCCTGTGCGGTAAGGTTACCATCTTTATCGACCTCAATGCCCGGCATCTTTTTAAGGAGGTCCTCCGTGGTGGAATTCTCCCTCACCTTATAGTCGGATGCCCTGTACTCGACGGTGTCTTCCTTGATCGTAACGGCCGGTGTGCCGGAAATGGTTACCTCTTTCAACGCCGTTGCCGACATTTTCAATGTGATGGGGTCGATCGTGATCTTGCTTTGTTTCTCGTTATACAGATACCGTTTGGTGAACGGCTGGTAACCCAGGCTCTTAAGGGAAAGTGTGAACTGAGCCGATTTGACGTTTCGGAAAGTGAAAACTCCATCCACGTTGGTGGAAATACGAAGCGTATCGGTCGGTGAAGCCAGCTGTACACTGGCACCTATCACGCTTAAGCCGGTAGTGTCTCGGACAACACCTGTTACTTCACGTACTGTTTGGGCAAATGTTGTGTTTGTGATCCAGAGGATCAGTGGTAAAAGTAAAAGTTTCTTCATCTATTTTAGTGTCGTTATTTATCCCTTAAAGTCCGTTTGATCCAGAAGCCTTCAGGTTCGTTTCTTGAAGGCGCGCTCCTCCAGCGTCCGTAACCACCCATGCCGGTGCTGAAGGATTGAGCCGGAGCCGGGTTAGCCCTGTTGTATTTAATTTGTATAGCGATCGGCCTTGGGTCTGCCGCTGTCAGATCGAGGTGCTTCAGCGGAATAGCTAGCTCATAAATGAAGTGCCTGTTGTCATTCAGGCTGGCGGCAGCAATTATACCATAGTCGTTGGCAACAGAGATCCCGCCATCCGGCAATTGCTTAAATCCGCGAATGCGGATCTCCTTGGCTGAAGTGATCCGCTGTTTCAGGATACTATCCGCATTGGAACCCTGACTGCGCTGTCGCGATATGATCGGAAACGTAGCCGAAGCGCCTTCTTTCTTTTTACCGTCAGTGTTAACAGAAAGCGTGATGCCGCTTAATGCGATTTTGGCCAGGTCCTGTTTGCTTTCGGACCTGACGGCCAGGTATAGATTTTGAGAATCGTTGCTGACAGCATAATATAACCGGGTGGCTTCGTCATATTTCGTAACCAGGCCGCCCCATTCAGACAAGCTTCCATCTATTTTTATGCCTGCAGGGGCCGGGGGATTTTGCACCGTATCATCGCCCTTAAGGGGGGTAAAACCGGTCAGGGCAGTTCCAAACGCAAACAATAGCGCCGCAACATTTCGGGTCGTTTTGTTGAACATTCTTTTGGTGAAATGAACCGGTTCGACTGTCGCCGGATCGACAGGTTTAATGGCGCCCAGGTAACAAATATGTTAGATTAGCTTTCTTCCTCCCAGATTTGGGCAAGGTGAATGATCGTCTCAACAGCCTTTTGCATATCCTGAACTGATACCCATTCCTGGCGGCTGTGAAATGCATGTTCGCCCGCAAAAATATTAGGACACGGTAAACCCATGAAAGATAGCCGTGAGCCATCGGTCCCGCCACGGATGCTGCGTTGCTTGGGCTTTAGTCCGGCACGCTGAATAGCTTTTATACCAAAATCCAGTACGTTTGGATACTGGTCCAGTATCTCTTTCATATTCCTGTATTGCTTTTTCACGTGAAACTGAAAAGAACTGCCCGGATATTTTTTTATTACCTGTCTGCAGCTTTCTTCAAGTGCATCTTCATGGTCTTTTAAGTTGGCAGTAACAAAGTCTCTGATAATAAATTCGATAGTAGCCGTCTCAACAGTTCCTTTGATTGCTACCGGATGGATAAATCCTTCTTTACCTTCGGTGCTTTCCGGTGATAACGTTTCATGTGGAAGCGCGGCGATCATTTCCGAGGCGATCTTTATAGCACTTTCCATTTTACCTTTTGCAAAGCCGGGATGGGCGCTGACTCCTGAAACCTCTATCGTGACGCCATCGGCTGAAAAAGTCTCATTTTCGATCGAGCCGAGCGTTTCGCCGTCTACAGTGTATCCAAAATCGGCACCCAGTTTCTCCATGTCTACCTTGTCTACTCCACGACCGATCTCTTCGTCGGGGGTGAATAAAACTTTGATGGTTCCGTGTTTCACTTCCGGATGAGAAACGAAATAGTTTACAGCATCCATGATCTCTGCCAGGCCCGCTTTATTGTCGGCCCCAAGCAGAGTGAGGCCACTGGCGGTAATAATATCGTTCCCGATCTGAAACTGCAGATCCGGGTGGTCCTTCAACCGGATAACCTGGCTTTCATCATCGGGCAGTACGATATCTTCTCCCTGATAATTTTTGTGAACCAGGGGTTTTACGTTTTCACCGCTGGAGTCAGGCGAAGTATCCATGTGCGAGCAAAAGCAGATAACAGGAACTTTTTTGTCTGTATTGGACGGTATGGTCGCATAGACGTAACCATGCTCATCTAAATGAGCATCCTCAAGACCTAAATCAAGAAGCTCCTGTGCAAGGATTTTTCCTAGGTTCTTTTGTTTCTCTGTTGACGGACAGCTGTCAGAATATGGATCGGATTGCGTATCAACTATGACATATTTCAAAAAGCGTTGCAGAACGGTATGGTGAAGGTCTGGTATCATGGTAGTTATCAGTGTTTTTTTAAAATCAAAGCCACTAAAAGTAATTTAGTTTTTATTAAACTTGTAAGTTTAATTTTAAATTTATTCCGGGCGTTTGAAAAGGGTTCTATTAACGGTTGCTGCAAGCGTTTTGATATTGAGTGCTTTCGGCCAGTACAAAAACTTCAGCAGGATAAGTATTGGTGCTGGCGTAGGCATGACCCAGTCGTATACAGACGTTAAGCAGCCGGGCATGGCTCAATCTGTTCGCATCAACGCTGATTACTACTTTACTCCGTTCTTAACGGCAGGTATGGAGGGCCAATTCGGAAAACTTCACGGTGGTGACGTTCTGACAGATCCGCATAAAAGGGAGTTTACTAACAGTTACATGGCTGTCACGGCTAATGGAAAAGTACATTTAGGGCAGTTTATAAACTATAGTTTGAGTCCAATCTTGTCAAACATTAAAGGACTCTACATTGGAACGGGACTCGGTATAATCAACAACAGTATGTCCGACATTGTCAGGACTGCCCCGGGGTCCGATTATGTGTTTCCGGGCATGGATAAGAGCATGAACATCGTCCTTCCGTTTAATGCTGGCCTGGAGTACGGGCTTGATGATTACTGGGGAAAAACGCGGTTTCTGGTCACTGCCGGATTTCAGTTTAACTTTACTTTCGGCGAAGGCATTGACGGCTACAATGATCCGCCGGCTAAGTTTAAAAACACCATGCCGGATGTCTATACTTTCACAACTATCGGCATTAAGTATTGCCTGGGCCCTGAAGGCCTCTTTAGCCGATAGTACTTTCTTCTCGTCGTAATGAAAAAAATTTCAGTTGCTCTTGGTTTACTGTGCTTTGCATTTACAGGATGGGCCCAGCAAGCCCCATTTGAAAAAAATTCAACTAAAAACATTACGGCTACCTACGATCAGATCATGCCTTTTTTTGAGGCACTTGCAAAGAAATATGATCAGATAAAGATTTTCAGACAGGGGTTAACCGATAGTGGTAAACCATTGCATCTGGTGGTTCTGTCCAAAGACAAGAATTTCGATGCGCTGACTATTCAAAAGCAGAACCGGCGAATAATACTGATTAATAACGGCATCCATCCGGGCGAACCGGAAGGTATTGATGCCAGTATGATGCTGGCGCGTGACCTGTTAGAAAAGAAGTTGCTTCCCGATAATGTGGTAATCTGTTTCATTCCCGTTTATAACATAGGCGGCTCACTTAACCGCGGTGTATCACGGGTCAACCAGAACGGACCTGATACTTACGGCTTCCGCGGAAATGCAAGGAACCTTGATCTGAACCGCGACTTCATCAAAACCGATTCTAAGAACTCGTATTCTTTCCAGCAGATCTTTAACGCCTGGAAGCCAGATGTTTTGATTGATAATCACACCAGCAACGGTGCCGACTACCAGTATGTCATTACGCTGATCGAAACGCAAAAGAATAAGCTTAGTCCGCTTCTTTCACAGTTTATGACCAAAGACTTTACGCCGGCCTTGTACGAGCGTATGAAGGCTAGCGGTTTTGAAATGACACCATATGTCAACTTTAATGGCGAGACCCCGGATTCAGGTTTATATGGTTTTCTGGAAACACCACGGTACTCAACCGGATATGCGGCGCTGCATAATACTCTGGCCTATATGACGGAAACCCATATGTGGAAGCCTTTCCCGGAGCGGGTTGGAGCAACATATCAGTTCATGAAGCATGTGATCGGATTAACCGCAACGCACGCAGAAGAGATCGGAAAAGCCCGGAAACTGGCCATTGAGAAGGTTAAGTCTCAGGACGAATTCCCGGTGCAATGGAAACTTAACACGGACAAGTTTGATACCCTAACGTTTAAAGGATATGAAGCATCGCACAAACCGAGCGAAATAAGCGGTTTGCCTCGTTTATATTACGACCGAAATAAGCCGTTTGAAAAACTGATACGCTCATACAACGTGTTCGAACCTTCGGTTGTCATCAAAAAGCCGGCGGCCTATGTGATCCCGCAGGCCTGGGATAAGGTTGTAAATCTGTTGAAGCTGAACGGTGTTAACATGAGCCGTTTAAAAAGAGACACGGACCTGGAGGTTGAAATGTATTACATCGAGGATTATAATTCGGCCCCGAGGCCTTACGAGGGGCACTATTTACATTCAAACACCCGGGTTCAGCCAAAGCGGCAGAAAATCCGGTTTTTTGAAGGCGACTATCTCGTTTACGTCAATCAGGCGCAAAACCGTTATATTGTCGAAACTTTAGAGCCGCAGGCTGTCGATTCGTTTTTCAACTGGAATTTCTTTGATTCTGTACTTGGACAGAAAGAGTATTTTTCCGCATATATTTTTGAAGATGAAGCGGCCCGCATGTTGCACGGGAATGCAGACTTGCGGAAACGGTTCGAAGAAGCTAAGATACAGGATCCGGAGATCGGTAAAAGTGCCTCGGCGCAGTTGAACTGGATCTATAAAAATTCACTATACTATGAGAAAACGCATATGCGTTACCCTATAGGCAGGTTGATGAACGAAGTTAAAATTGAGTTAAGATAAGGATGGAGCAATTTATATCAGGGACGCCCGTAGCAAGTATTATTTTTCTGTTTACTATCGTTACGAGTATTTACGCTTTTTCGAACTCGTCAGTTTTTGGAAAATTTATGTTGCACCCGTATAGCGTTAGCCGGGGGCAAAGGGTGTATTCGGTAATTACCAGCGGATTGATACATAAAGACTGGGGCCACCTGTTTGTTAATATGCTGTCCTTTTTCTTCTTTGCATTTCCGCTCGAGCGTGTGTTCGCTCAGAGCAGCAGTTGGGGGCATCTTCAGTTTGCAATACTTTACCTCGTCAGTTTAGTGCTGAGCGATCTCAGTTCGATAGTGAAGCATAAAGACCATTTCTGGTACAATAGCCTGGGTGCTTCAGGAGCAGTTTCCGGAGTGGTTTTCAGCTGGATCCTGTTTGATCCTTTAGGAATGATCTACGTTTACTTTATTCCGATGCCCGCAGTGCTGTTTGGCGTGCTGTATCTGGTATATAGTGCATACGAATCAAAACGTTCGAGCAGCATTAATCATGATGCACATTTTTACGGGGCTTTAACAGGCATCCTGATCACCCTGATCTTTTATCCTGAGATAGTTCCTCATTTCATTAATTCGCTGACGGGAAGATAATATCTATGCCGGCAATTCTATTTTTGCAGGATCGATAAAAATTTCATCTTCATCAATCAGGAAGCTCATTGGTTTTTCCGGATCTTTGATAATCTCAAACAGAACAAATCCCCACGGTTTCCAGAAGTTTTCCAGTACCTGCCCGTATGTTTTGTTCTGCCAGAAATCAAAAAGTGGTTTATTGCTGATACCCCTTAACGGCATAGCCTCGATGTAAACAGCTTCCCCGGTTGCGAGGTAGGTATACTCCGGCAAGCGGTTGAACAGGTAAGCCGAGTAATAGAATTTGGCACAAAGTTCTTCGAACTGGATGGGATGAAGAGTTTGATGCTTGACCCTGGCTAAAATGTCTTTATGGTACACTCCGTTGGCCCCGTTATCCTGCAGACAGGCAATGATGCCGAAATCGTTCATTCGCAATGAAAATACCAGCGTGTTCATTTCATCGCGATAGTTGAACGTATGTTCACTGTTGCTGACCGGAAACACCTCGATCGTCCAGGGCAGCCGGTCTTCAAACTCTACAGGAACGATCAGCGACTGAAGCATGAAATGCAGATTTCTGAACTTGTGCCTCAGCGCCTGCGAAAAAGTAAACTCTTCGCCAGCCGTCCGTTGCTGCCTGATACCCAGTTGTATCTCATTATAAAGTATTCCGTAGACAAGCTTCCCGATCCATTGAAATAGACGGATCTTGCTAAGGCCGGCGACGGCCGGGTATCCGTTCTCAAACGCGTTTCGGATATCCAGCTCAAGAGGTTCAAGGGCATTT
>DASWXL010000106.1:0-27147 GCA_036405495.1 Sphingobacteriaceae bacterium
GATAGGTCTCAAAGTTAGAAACCGAAGAAACCTCCAGCCAGCGGGCCTGTGCGGCACACCACACCTCCATATCGTAAGTCTTTGCCGACGTAAAGCCCATATCGCCGCCGCAAAGGCTGAGTACACGATACGGTAATTCCAGTTCCTTAAGCAACGACTGCACATAGCCGCTCATTTCTTCCAGAACCGCATATGAGGTATCGGGATGAGCAATTTGCACGACCTCAACTTTGTCGAACTGATGCAGCCTGTTCAAGCCGCGGACATGGGCACCATAAGAACCGGCCTCGCGACGAAAACACGGCGTATAAGCACAGTTTTTGATGGGAAGTTCTTCTTCTTTTACAATAACATCACGGTACAGATTGGTCACCGGCACCTCGGCTGTCGGGATCAGGTACAGGTTATCGAGTCCGACATGGTACATTTGCCCCTCTTTATCAGGAAGCTGCCCTGTACCGAAACCGGAGGCTTCGTTTACGACGATTGGCGGCTGTATTTCGCGATAGCCGGCCTTTTCGGCATGATCCAGAAAAAAGTTGATCAGCGCCCGCTGAAGCCGTGCGCCTTTACCTTTATATACCGGAAAACCAGCGCCGGCGATCTTGTTTCCTAATTCGAAGTCAATAATATCAAATTTTGCTGCAAGCTCCCAGTGGGGTAAAGCACCCTCCGGAAGTTCGGGCTTCCCGCCATGCTCATAAGCCACAACATTGTCGTCCGCACCAAAGCCCGCCGGCACGGAGCTGTGCGGCAGATTCGGTAACAGTACGATCTCCGATTGCAGGAGGGTCTCGATGGCGGCGAGCTTCTCGCCCAGTTCCCTGATCTGTTCTTTGAAAGAGGTCGTACCGGCCTTGATCGCCTCAGCTTCTTCCTTTTTACCCTGGCGCATCAGGTCGCCGATCTGTTTTGCTGCCGCATTGGCCTCCGCCGAGATCGAATCAAGCTGTGCCTGCGTTTTGCGGCGGTCCTCATCAAGGTTGATGATCTGATCGACCAGTTCAGGCTGTTTGAAGTTTCTCACGGCCAGCCGTTCCAAAACCTTCTCTCTATTTTCGCGGATATAATTAACTTGCAGCATCTTTTTCGTTCATTTTGAATGGACAAAGATATAAACAGTTTGGAAATTGAAGTTTGGAGTTTTGGGCTTAAACCCTGATAGCTGACAGCTCATTGACGAACATCTTACAGCTTACAACGAATGACCGGCAAACTTTACCTTGTTCCTACCCCGATCGGCAATCTGGAGGACATGACATTCAGGGCCATCAGAATATTAAAAGAAGCAGATTTGATCCTGGCCGAAGACACCCGCACCAGCGCTCCCCTGTTAAAGCATTTTGGCATCGACAAGAAAGTTTTTGCGCATCATCAGCATAATGAGCACCAGTCGGCCAATGAGATCGTCCGGTTTTTGAAGGAAGGGAAACACATTGCCCTTATCTCTGACGCTGGTACCCCGGCGATATCAGACCCCGGATTTCTCCTGGTAAGGGAAGCATTAAAGAACGAAGTTGCGGTTGAATGCCTTCCGGGAGCGACCGCTTTTGTGCCGGCGCTCGTCAACTCCGGCCTGGCGTCCGACCGGTTTACGTTTGAAGGATTTCTTCCTGTAAAAAAAGGCCGGCAAACGCGACTGAAAGAACTGGCCGATGAAGATCGAACCATGGTCTTTTACGAATCGCCGCACAGATTATTAAAAACACTTGACGAGTTCATCGACACCTTTGGCAACGAACGACTTGCCTCCGTATCGCGGGAGCTCACTAAAATGTTTGAAGAAACGGTCCGCGGAACGCTTCAGGAAATTAAACACCATTTCGACACACACACGCTTAAAGGCGAATTCGTTATATGTGTATCCGGACGGGTCAGCAAAAAGGAACGAATGAAGAACAAAGAATAGAGGGATCCCTCTAACTACTAACTACCAGCGATCAAAGACTAATGACCAAAAAATATTTATCAGCCGGCTTAAGCGCTCTTTTACTGTGGATCGGATGGCCGCCCATTCCATACACTGCGCCACTGTTACTGGTTGCTCTCGTTCCCCTGTTCATTTCGATCGAAGGAATTTTAGAATCAGATGTAAAGAGAAAGGGAAGAAAGATCTTTTTAGTTGCCGGCACTTGCTTTCTGATCTGGAATACGGCCAGCATTTACTGGGTCTTTAATGCCATGAACGCTGTAATGCCGTCGTGGGTTGCCTTCCTCATCTCGCTGATCCCCTTCGGCCTGGCAGCCCTGCTGATGACACTGTCGTTCCGGCTCTTCGCCGGCCTGAGAAGTATCACAAGCCGGGTCTTCAGCTACCTCGGACTGATCAGCTTCTGGATCGGGTATGAGTATCTGCATCAAACATGGGACCTGGCCTTCCCATGGATGACGCTTGGAAACGGATTTGCAAATTTCCACCAGCTGGTACAGTGGTATGAGTACACCGGCGTATATGGCGGCACCCTTTGGATACTGCTTTCCAATATCCTGATCTTTGAAACTTACCGGATTTTCAGAAAGGAAAAGACGGGCCGGCGCAGGTGGTTCCTCCTGCTGCGCACAGCCGCCCATATCCTGCTTCCGATCGCTGTTTCGCTGATCATATACAGCAATTACAAAGAAAAAGAAAATGCTTCGAACGTTGTGGTTGTTCAGCCCAATGTCGATCCATATGAAAAATGGGGAAAGATACCTTCGGAGGAGCAGGTAAAACGGCTTATCCGGCTTTCCGACTCGTTAGGACAGCCGAATACTGAGTACTTCATCTGGCCTGAAACGGCCATACCGGATTACATCAATGAAGATGACATCCGGAAGAATGCTAACTTCCTGGCAGTGCAGGACTTTCTTGACAAGTACAGGAACGGCAATGTGATCTCCGGTATAGAAAGTTATCTACTATACGACAGTGCAAAAACGCCCACCGCCCGCTTAGCGGAACGGTTCGGAAAATATTCCGATTACTTCAATACGGCTATCCAGATCGAGAATTCAGCTCACGTTCAGTTCTATCACAAGTCCAAACTGGTTCCCGGCGTGGAGCAGCTTCCGTTCTCGGATGCACTGGCCTTTATGAAACCCGTTTTTGCAGCATTCGGCGGCTCATCGGGAGGTTTTGGCAGCCAGGAAACGCCTACCGTATTCTACTCGCAAAGCGGAATCGGGGCCGCTCCGGTGATCTGCTATGAGTCGATCTGGGGTGAATATGTAGCCGATTATGTGGAACAGGGGGCACAGTTTATCGCCATCATCACCAACGACGGGTGGTGGGGGAACACATCCGGTAAGGACCAGCATTTACAATATGCTAAATTAAGGGCGATCGAGACCCGGCGGTGGGTGGCACGATCGGCCAACACGGGCATCTCTGCCTTTATTGACCAGCGTGGCGACGTGGTTCAAAAAACAAGATGGTGGGAACCTGCCGCCATAAAACAAAATATCAACCTGAACGAAGAGCTGACGTTCTACGTCCGGAAAGGCGATTACATTGCGCTGGCAGGTTGCCTTGGAACCGTCGTATTTGGAATCATGCTATTGCTCTCCGTATTCAAAAAGAAAGGATAGCATCTAAAGATATTTCCCTACGATCGGCATTCTTCTGCCGGGCCCGAAGGCTTTTGGCGACACCCGTAAGATAGGAGGAGTTTGATACCGCTTGAACTCAGCCCCGTTCACCATCTTAAGTATGCGGCTGACAAGCGCTTCTTCAAAGCCTTCAGCGATCAGCTCGCCTGCGTCCTTTTTAAGTTCGATATGCTGATATAACAGCTTATCCAGAAGGTCGTAATCCGGCAGCGAATCCGAATCTTTCTGCCCATGGCGCAGTTCGGCAGAAGGTGGCTTCACAATACTGTTCTCCGGGATGATCTCTCCGTTCCGGTTGATATGCCGGGCTAACTTATAGACCTGTGTTTTATAGACGTCTCCCAGAACGCTGATTGCCCCCGCCATATCTCCATATAGTGTTCCGTAGCCCACGGCACATTCACTTTTATTCGAGGTATTGAGGAGGATATAGCCGAATTTATTGGACATGGCCATAACCACAATGGCACGGCAGCGTGCCTGAATATTTTCTTCAGCGATATTGAAGGGCAGATCTTTAAATACGGGCGCAAGCATGTCATCATAAGCCCTGACAGCTTCTTTTATAGCGATGATCTCATGCCTGCACCCCAGGTTCTTCACCAGGTCAAGGGCATCCTCCACGGAGTGCTCAGTTGAGTACTCGGAAGGCATCAGAATGGCCATCACGTTATCAGCACCCAGCGCCTCGGCGGCCAGCGCGCAAACAACTGCGGAATCAATCCCTCCTGACAGCCCTAAAACCGCTTTGGTAAAGCCTGACTTCTGAAAGTAATCCCTGATCCCGAGGATCAGTGCATTGTGTATCTGTTCGATATCATTACCGGCATTGTGGGTAACAGGAACCAACCCGGAGATCCTGCCGTCGTGAAATTCGTAAACCCGCAGGTCCTCCTCAAAGAAGGCCATCTCGTCCAACAGCTCGCCTCTTTCATTGTAGACCATTGACCCGCCGTCAAAAATGATCTCGGTTTGCGAGCCTACCTGATTCACATAGAACAGCGGAAGATTATATCGCTGCGAATTTTCTCCGAAAATAGCCACCCGGTCTTCGTCGTGGCTGTACGAGAACGGCGATGCTGCAATGTTGATCATCAGATCGGGTTTCTGCCCGATCAGGCGATCCATAGGGCTGGTTGTATAAAGCGGATCATCCGCAAGGTTCCACAGATCCTCACAAATAGTGAGCGCAATACGGTGCCCCTGGAAATCAATACACTTGAAATCGGTGACGGGTTCAAAATAGCGGTATTCGTCAAAGACATCGTACGTTGGCAGCAGCGCTTTGTTCACAACGGCTTTTACTTTACCACCTTCGATAAAGTAAGCAGAATTGAAAAGGTTCTTACCTTCCTTTTTCGGATTCCTTGTTGGCAGGCCAATGATACAGGCTATATCATGGCAGTGTGCCGCGATATCACGGGCAGACTTTTCACATAACGCGAGAAAACCGTTAAAATCAAGAAAGTCCTTTGGCGGATAGCCGCAGACCGACAGCTCGGCAAAAACAACAAGATCAGCATGCTGTGCCTTCGACCGATGGATAGCGTCGATGATCTTTTGGGTGTTAAGCTCAAAGTTTCCGATATGATAGTTGAGCTGTGCAAGTGCTATTTTCATACTAAAAGTAGATTCCCAGATTTAAAGCAAGATATGTATTACGGACATCGTCGTTCCCGTCCAGGGTGTTCGTAAAGCCACTATTTAAACTTATACCGGTTAAAAGACTGAGGTCGTTCGCAATTTTCCATTCGGTGCCCCCGCCTGCGATCAGACTGAACCTTAAAGTATTCACCTCGTCCGAAATATTAACATTGCTGCCTGTTGTCATGCCGTCCGCGTTACGCCGGGTGAAATCTAGTTTAGCGCCGATCCGAACACCCGTTCCAAGGCCAAACTGGCCGTAAAATCTTACTGGTGCCGTATCATTGCTCTTCAGCTTCAAGGTCAAAGGCACCTCGATATACTGTATCTTATAGGTAAAATCAGCCGCATCAGAAGCAGGTCCGGTATTTGACGCTGTAAAATTACTTTTTCCGTTGATGCTGGTCACCGTAAATGCTGTAGAAAAGTAATAGTTGGTTGCGAAGCCGAAATCCGCGAGCACGCCATAGGAAAAACCGGCGCGCGGGCCATCGCTCGCCAGGCCGGGTGTCCGCTCATCGCTGATACGCAGCCAACCGATATTAGGTGAGCCGGTAAAACCAAGCTGAATATATTTCTTCGGGTCTTCCTGAGCGAACCCCAGAAGCGGAAGAAGGCAGAAAGTCATAACAAAAACTTGTTTTTTCATACTTTCGTTAGTTGAATTATAAACTATGAAGCAGTTAATAAGGTTCCAAATCTACTTGTTTTTTTCAATTGCACTGTTGGCGATATCCTGTAAGGACAAGAAGGACGTTGATGTCAGCGACATCCGGTTAACTGTTGAGATCGAGCGCTTCGACAAGGACTTCGCACGCCTTGATCCGGACAGTCTGCAGACTCAGGTTCCGGAATTGAAGCAGAAATACGGACCGTTCTATCCCGATTACATTCAGGGCATGCTTTCTGTAGGATCACCACTGAACGAAGGGTATTATTCGAACCTGCGTACGGTACTGTTAAATCCGGATTATAATGCACTTCTTAAAGCGGTCCGGCAGAAATATCCGGATCTGAAAAAACAGGAAGAGGAACTAACGGACGCCTTCAAACATGTAAAGTATTACTACCCGCAACAGAAGATACCGAGGCTGATATCATTCATTTCCGGTTTTACCGTTCAAACGCCGATTGGCGATGGTTACATCGGAATTGGCCTGGATATGTTCCTTGGGGCAAATTCGAAGTTTTATCCGGCTTTGCGGCAAAGCATTCCCCTGTATATCTCCCGGCGATTCACACCTGAGAATATTACGCCACGCGTGATGGAGACCTTTGTCAGGGAAGAGATGTTTCCGGAGCAGGATGACGACCGCTCGCTGATGGCAAAGATGGTGTACAACGGGAAAGTCCTTTATTGCATGGACGCTTTGATGCCCGACGTGGCCGATACCCTGAAAATAGGATACACGAAAGCGCAGATGGAGTGGTGTAAGCGATATGAGGCCAGCATCTGGGGATACTTCCTAGAACAAAACCTGCTCTATGAAAGCGATTACCTGAAAATACAAAAATATCTGACGGAAGCACCCTTTACTCCCGGATTAGGCGAAAGCAATGAATCGGCACCCAAACTGGGGGTGTGGGTCGGGTGGCAGATCGTAAAAGAATATATGGAACGAAACCCTGACATTACGCTGCAACAGCTGATGCAGGAAACGGATGCGCAAAAGATACTTAACCGATCGAAGTATAAGCCAAAATAACGCCCGGCGCAATTGTTCCAAACTTATCGCAACCAATCATGCACCATCAACGTTCTAAATACAGACCAGATCGGATTTTATGAATATTGGCGTTGTTTTATCAGGTGGAGGGGTTCGGGGCGTTGCTCATCTTGGCGTTTTGAAGGCGCTGTCGGAAGCGGGAATAAAGTTTTGCCGGATAACCGGAACAAGTGCCGGAGCCATCGTTGGAAGCCTGTTCGCCGAAGGGCATGATCCTTTTGATATTTTCCAGATCTTTTTAAAAACAAGGCTTCTGAGGTTTATGCGCCCCGCGCTGGGTGCCGGGGGATTATTGTCCCTGCAAAATACCACAAATCTGTTCAGGGAATATCTTCCTCATAACTCCTTTGAGGGCCTGAAGATCCCCGTCACGATCACAACGACCAACTTCAGTACCGGAAAGCTGGTCTATTTTTCGTCGGGAGAACTGATACCTGTCATACAGGCAAGTTGCTCCATTCCGGGCGTTTTCAGGCCTGTGATCATCAATGATGAAATGCATGTCGATGGCGGCGTTTTAAATAACTTTCCGGTAGAGCCTCTTTTGAACAACTGTGACTTCATCATTGGCTCATCCTGTAATCACGTCCCGTTTGTTAAAAGGATCACTAATTTCAGAAGAATGATTCAGCGGGCTACCTTACTGGCTATCAACGCAGACATGAAAGAAAAGCGCGGCTTCTGCAACCTGCTCATCGAACCTGATAGCATGGGCGGTACTCATATCTTCGACATCGGAAAAGCTGAAGAACTTTACTGGCTGGCGTATGAGGCAACGCTGAAGGAACTGAAGTCGAATGAGATCTTGCAGCGGCTGATCAAAGAGGAGCTTTCGCCGCTAACCAGGATAACAGAAAACTAAGAAACGCTCTTTGCAGGACACAAACAGCGTTTCTTTATTATAACACCGGCATATACCGGCTTATCTATTTTAGAATATTAAAAACAGCCTTCAGGCATATCGCTGTTCCAACGATCAGTAAAATATTAGAAACCAGGTCAATACCGGTCCAGGTGCCCGCAAAGCGAAGTACCACGCCAACCATTCCAACTACAATGCCGACAGTCATCAACGTGTAGTGGCTCGTTGCGTTTGCATTATTGGCATGCTCACTTTTGTTATATGTTTCTTTAATATTTTCCATGATTTGAAATTTGGCGTAAAATTACAAATCGTTGTTAAAATGACAAGTAATTATTCGCGATAAACGGATCTGCGCAGCGACCACACAATCGATTTTTCCTGTTGTTAATTCTTATAAAACGATCATGGCAAGGTACTCGAAAAAAGCTGGTGAAAAAGTAGAAGAAGCGATGCATGAAATGAAGGAAGGCAAGCTCAAAAGTGGCAGCGGTAAAAAAGTGACCTCACGAAAGCAAGCGATTGCGATCGGCCTTTCAGAAGCGCGCGATGAAGGCGCAAAAGTTCCCAAAAAGAAAGATTAATCACACGATCACCAGCCCTTCCAGTTGCTGATTAATAAATGCCGCCTCGTCTGCAGACAGCTTAACTTCTGCGGCCTTGGCATTTGCCGTCGCCTGTTCTGCATTCCGCGCGCCGACAAGAGCAACGGTGATACCGGGCTGCGAGATCGTCCACCGGAGTACAAGTTGCGACAACGTTATCTGCTTTTCCAGGGCTAATGGCTTTAAGTTTTCAAGGACGAGATTAGCACTCAGCACATTTTCCTTACTGAAATAGCGATACTCCGCCCGATGGTCGCCCGCCGCAAAACGATGACCGGGTTTGATTTTGCCTGTAAGCAGCCCCCTTTCCAGCGGACTGTAAGCCAGGATGGATTTATTGTGTTTAAGGCAGTAAGGAACAACATCAGTTTCAATACCGCGCTTTACCATACTGTACGGAACCTGATTGGAAGCCAGCTTTATACTGAGTTCCGCCTCGATCATCTGCTCTGCGTTATAGTTGCATACTCCAGCAACACGTACTTTACCCTGCTCTATCAACTGCTGCACGGCTTCCATACTCTCTGACACCGGCGTCGTCGGATCGGGCCAGTGAATCTGATACAGGTCAATATAATCTGTACCCAACCGCCGTAACGAATCTTCGCATTCCCGGATGATACTTTCTTTTCCGGCATACCGGTAAATATCAATTGCCTGACCGCGATTGTCTTTACTATGAAACGCGAAATCGCCTTTCTTCAGATCCCAGCGCATACCAAATTTGGTCAGTATCTGAAGTTTATCACGCGCAAAACCTTTGATCGCCCGTCCTACGATCTCTTCGCTCTCGCCCTGTCCGTATACCGGTGCCGTATCAATAGAAGTGACGCCAAAGTCAAAAGAAGCCTCAATAGCTGCTATCGCGTCATTTTGCTCATTTCCGCCCCACATCCAGCCGCCGGCGGCCCAGGCACCGAACGTGATAACGGATAATTCCAGGTCGGTTTCACCGATTATTCTGTATTCCATTTTGTTAGTACAATCTCTATATTAGCTAACCAAGGTAGCCTGCTCTTGTTCTCTACGATAATGAAAAGAATATTATTCCTCCTGTTGCTGATAATGGGACGTCCTGTACTCGCCCAGGAAATTGAATTCTATGACACAGATGGTAAGCGACTATCCAAAAAAGAATTCCTCAGGAAAAGCGATTCCCGATACAATTTGGCCCTCAGCTTTCAGACCGGCAAAACTACGGTATCAAGACTTGTAAAAAGAGATAAAGTCGGTAGAATGTCTCCAGATAGTCTGCGGGTTTTAAGAACTCATCTTGGAAAAGCCACGGGCTCAGACATCCCGGGTGAACAGTACATTATTGTTAATTATCATCCCGGAATTGATCCCTGCAATACAGGCGGAGCGTCTGACAGAACGTTTCTGAATAACAAGTTCCGTGCATATTTAACGAAGGTACAAGCGCTGAAGAACTTTTCTCAGGCATTCATATACGCCAGTAATGAAGGTTTAGAAAAGTACGCAGGCATAATCAACTGGTTCCCGGATCAGGGCAACGTCATCCAACGTACCTTTTTTAACTATCATTATCCTTGCGGAAGCTTTGTCATCATTAGCCCGGACGGCCGGTACTATTCGTATTATGGTGAGTATTCGCATGACCAGGTTCTCAGGCACGCAAAAACGATGGCCGGGCAACCATAGTCAAAATAAAAAAGCCCCTGCACAATTGCAGGGGCTTTCACATTCATTATTGAATTTCTATCCGGCAGACAATGCGGCAGCACCACTTACGATCTCTGTGAGCTCAGTTGTGATAGCCGCCTGACGAGCCTGGTTATACGAAAGTTTCAGGTTACGAAGCAATTCGCCGGCATTATCAGTTGCCTTATCCATTGCCGTCATACGGGCTCCGTGCTCAGAAGCATGAGAGTCGAGGACAGCCTTGTACAGCTGCAATTTTACCGATTTTGGTATCAGCTGCTCAACGATCTCCTTGCGTGAAGGTTCCAGGAGATAATCAACCGATTTGCTGGCTCCGGCCGTTGCTTCAGGACGCGGTACCGGCAATAGCTGTTCAGTTGTAAGGATCTGCATGGCGGCATTCTTAAACTGATTATAGACGATCTCCACACGGTCAAAATCACCATTAAGAAAACCCTGCATGATGCTCTCCGAGATCACTGACGCATTCTCAAAACTAAGAGCATTAAACAGTTCGTTATTGTTACCAATAACATTGTACTTACGCCTCTCGTAGTAATCATGCGCTTTCTTTCCGATGGCTGCAATGCTCACATTACCTTTGCGGAACTGCTCAGCATATTTTTCAGAAATAAGCTGATTGGCCGTCTTGATCGCATTCGTGTTAAAGGCACCGGCAAGTCCGCGGTTAGATGATACGACAACCACCAGCACCTTGCGCGGATCACGCTCCTGCATGTATGGCGATGTTGCATCTTCCATACTTGCTGAAAGATTGCCCAACATGTCCTTTAACTTATTGGCATACGGACGTAATTGAATGATAGCATTGGTAGCACGCTTTAGCTTAGCAGCCGAAACCATTTTCATAGCTTTGGTGATCTGCTGCGTAGACGTTACCGACGCGATCCTGTTTCTTACTTCTTTTAAATTAGCCATTCTATTTTGAGTATTGAGTATTGAGTATTGAGCATGAGACGAACTCACAACTCATAACTCACAACTCATAACTAATACTTAATATCTCCCTGCCAGTTCTTTAGCAACTGTTTCCAGCACGCTTGTTAAGCTGTCGTCAAATTTACCCGCTTTTAAAGCTTGTAAAACTTCCGGATGACGAACTTCAAGCTGCTGCAGGTATTCCGCTTCAAACTCCTTAACCTTGTTGACCGGAACGTTACGCATTAACCCCTTTGTACCTACGTAGATGATCGCAACCTGCTTTTCTACGGGAACCGGAGAAAACTGTCCTTGTTTAAGAACCTCTACGTTACGCGCTCCCTTATCAAGAACTGCTTTTGTAGCTGCATCCAGATCGGATCCGAACTTCGCGAAAGCCTCAAGCTCACGGTATTGTGCCTGATCCAGCTTCAAAGTACCGGCAACTTTCTTCATCGATTTGATCTGAGCGTTACCTCCTACACGTGATACCGAGATACCTACGTTAATAGCCGGACGAACACCCGCGTTGAACAGATTCGACTCAAGGAAGATCTGACCGTCCGTGATCGAGATCACGTTGGTAGGAATATATGCAGATACGTCACCCGCCTGCGTCTCAATGATTGGAAGTGCCGTTAATGAACCACCGCCTTTCACCAGATGCTTGATCGACTCCGGCAGATCGTTCATGTTTCTCGCGATCTCATCAGATGAGTTGATCTTAGCAGCACGTTCCAATAAACGGCTGTGAAGATAGAACACGTCACCCGGGTAAGCTTCACGGCCCGGAGGACGACGAAGTAATAATGACACCTCGCGATAAGCAACTGCCTGTTTTGACAAATCATCATAAATGATCAATGCAGGACGACCAGTATCGCGGAAGAATTCGCCGATAGCTGCACCCGAGAATGGAGCAAAGAACTGCATCGGTGCCGGGTCTGCGGCAGATGCAGATACAACTACCGTATAAGGCATCGCACCGTTTTCTTCTAAGACGCGTACAATGTTAGCTACCGTAGAACTTTTCTGACCTATGGCAACATAGATACAGAATACCGGCTGACCGGCTTCGTAAAATTCCTTCTGGTTGATGATAGTATCAATACAAACCGCAGTTTTACCTGTTTGGCGGTCACCGATTACCAGCTCACGCTGTCCACGCCCGATCGGGATCATGGCGTCGATCGCTTTGATACCGGTTTGAAGCGGCTCATTTACCGGCTGACGATAGATAACTCCGGGAGCTTTACGCTCGATCGGCATCTCATATGTATCGCCGGTGATCGGACCCTTTCCATCAATAGGCTGACCCAGGGTGTTCACCACACGGCCTAACATTCCGTCGCCTACTTTGATCGAACCGATACGGTTTGTACGCTTGATGGTATCGCCTTCTTTGATCTCGGAATAATCGCCCAGCAATACCACACCCACATTATCTTCTTCAAGGTTCAATACGATACCCTGCAATCCATTTTCAAATTCAACCAGCTCGCCTGACTGAACTTTGGTTAAGCCGTAAACACGGGCAATACCGTCACCTACTTGTAACACGGTACCAACCTCTTCCAGTTCGGCCTCTGATTTGAAGCCCGACAATTGCTGTCTTAAAATTGCCGAAACCTCATCTGGTCTTACCTCTACCATAATTTTATTTAAGAGTTATATTGTGTACTTATTATACTATTTAGCTGCTTGCCGAAGCCCTTTAATAGAACTTCTGCGCAAATTCTTTCTTCAATTTATTCAGGCTGCTTGAGATGCTGGTGTCAAACTGCTTGTCGCCAACCTTTAATACAAAACCGCCTATCAGTTCCGGATTAACTTTAGTGGTCAAATGTACTTTGCCCCTGGTCGCATCCTGAACCGCATTCACGATCTTGATGATATTCTCCTCACTTAAAGGAGCGGCTGAAGTCACCGTTGCATTCACGATCCCTTTGAGCTGGTCATATTCGCTAAGAAACTCCTTGGCGGTGCTGAAAAGGATCTCAGACCTACCCTTATTGGTAACGATCTTAAAAAAACCGAGGATCATCGGGTGACTGTTCTCACCGAATAACTGACTTAAAATGGCAAACTTCTTATCCGGAGTAATGATGGGATTAGCCAAAACAGCTCTAAGCTGACTGTTCTCTTTAAGTGTGGCCACGAACGACGCAATATCCTCCCTGACCTTTTCCAGGACATTCTGTTCCTGAGCCAGGTCGATCAGTGACTTTGCGTATCGGGATGCTACTTGTATTTCTGACATTGTTCAATTAGTTAATGTGTCAATGTGCTAATTTGCTAATGATCAATGCGCATTTACATATTAGCATATTAACTAATAGCATATTAGTTCAACTCCACTTCTTTTAACAGATCCTCTACCAGCGCATTCTGTTTCGCCTGATCTTCAAACTGCCTGCGCAGAACTTTTTCAGCGATCTCGATGGACAGTGATGAAACCTGACCCTTAACCTCAGCTAACGCCGCGGCTTTTTGATTGTCGATCTCCTGTTTAGCTTTCTCGATCATTTTGGTACCTTCAACCTGCGCCTGGGTTTTCGCATCAGCAACGATCTGATCTTTCAGTTCTTTCGCTTCCTTTAAGATCTGGTCGCGCTCAGCACGTGCCTCCTTCAAAAGCTGTTCATTCTGGCTGGTTAAACGGGCCATTTCTTCTTTCGCCTTCTGAGCCGCATCCAGCGCCGTCTCGATTGAACGCTCACGTTCGCTGATGCCTTTCATTACCGGCTTCCAGGCAAATTTCGCCAGTAAAAACAACAGAAGCAGGAAAGCAACAGTTTGCCAGACAATTAAACCTATACTCGGGGTTACTAATTCCATCTTGTATTCTTGAGTACTTTTTTGTTAAAACTTACACGTTAATATTCCGGCATTGCCGCCAATCGCTGCAATACCGGAATAAAAAATTAAATTACTGAGGGTTGTTACCTAAAAGGGCAACTACCACCGCGAATAACGCAACCGCCTCAACGAATGCAGCAGCGATCAACATCGCAGTTTGAATTTTTGATGCAGCTTCTGGCTGACGAGCCATACCTTCCATAGCTGATCCACCGATTCTACCGATACCAAGACCAGCACCGATTGCAGCTAAACCTGCACCAATTGCAGCGATACTTCCTACCATTTTGATTAATTTATATATAGTTTAACAATAATTTTTCCTAATTAATGATCCTGATGCTCTTCAATAGCCATTCCAATGAACAGTGCCGAAAGAATGGTAAAGATGAACGCCTGGATAAACGCTACCAGCAACTCAATTAAACTGATAAATACAGCAAACGGAACCGCGATCGGCGCAATCATGATGTTCTTGAAAATAAAGATCAGACAGATCAGTGAAAGCATTAAGATGTGACCCGCAGTAATATTGGCAAACAACCGGATCATCAGCGCGATAGGCTTCGTAAAAATACCGACTATCTCCACCGGAACCATGATCGGATACATCCACCATGGCACAGGAGGCATAAAGATATGCTTCCAGTAGTACTTATTACCATTAAACACGGTAAGCACAAGAGTACAAAGTGCAAGCACCATCGTCACGGCGATATTACCGGTAACATTGGCACTTCCCGGAAAGAACGGAACCAGGCCCAGCATGTTGTTAAACCAGATAAAAAAGAATACGGTCAACAGGTAAGGCATGAACTTCTCGTATTTATAACCAAGGTTAGGTTTAGCGATATCATCACGCACGAACAGGATCACAGGCTCTATAAGCGACTGGAAGCCCTTCGGTGCTTTTCCTGCACGCTTCACATACGCCCTTCCCACAGAAATAAACAATACTGACAACACCACTACTGAGAACAGCAATGAAAAAACATTCTTGGTGATCGAAAAATCAAGCGGCATTGCATTTAAAGCATGCTTCTTCTCATCCAGATCAACATAACCGCCTTCCCCGTTTGCGGCCGGTGAGGCGTAATAGATCTTACCATGAAACTTAACAAAACGCTGACCTTTTCTTTCAACC
Source organism: Sphingobacteriaceae bacterium (assembly GCA_036405495.1). Classification (GTDB taxonomy): domain Bacteria; phylum Bacteroidota; class Bacteroidia; order Sphingobacteriales; family Sphingobacteriaceae; genus DASWTL01. The sequence continues at coordinate 15,031 of DASWXL010000106.1, forward strand.
ACTTCTTTACCTTCATCGTCGTGATGAAAAGCGCTTGACATAAAAGAAACCAGACCGTTATCGGTCCACAGGATCACCGGCAATGGCAGGCTTACCGCATTATGCCCTTCACCCAGAATATGAAATTCATGAGCATCGGCGATGTGGTGCAAAATAAAATCACCCGTATCAAAAGGCTCTTCCGATTGCTTGACCTCCTCCTGAGGTTTATCAACCGAAGAAAAAACAGAATCCGTATCGGAAGTGGACGACTGAGCTTCAGCCTGTATCGTGAAAAACGCTAAAAAAAGAGCGAAAACAGCACTAAATCGATTTCTTTTTGAGTTCAAAATGTGGCTAAAAAACATTTATGGCGTGATTTTTACGTTTTATTTTGGTGGCGCAAGTTACGTAACAGACAATAAACTTCAAAGGCTGTAAACAAGAAATATAGAGAAAAAAAATTGAGTACAAACTGAATGTCATTCACCTTGAATTTCAGCAAGTAAACTAAAACAAAGACCATACAGAAAAGCAGCTTCATAACGATCCCTCCCAGTATGGAAAAAACCGAAACTTCACCACCTTTTTGAATGCCAAACCACGACAACATGAAGGCGATCAATGTCAGGAAGGCAATAGTCGCAAAAACCACCCAGAACTTAGGTATCAGTATGGTATCAGCCGGATCATACTGCTCAAGTAAATTTGCGGCAGCACCGAGAATTAAAGTAAATCCGGTAAACAGAATAAGAAAACGCGACAGGCTCAAGATTTTAAATTTTTAAGGGAACGGACGACCTGATAAAGCGCTGCACAAACCCCGATCACACTTAACAAAGCGGTATAGACCGGCTGTTTCGTTTGCTGCCACTCATCCAGCTTATAACCGATGAAAGCAAACACACCGATAACAGCGATCATCTGAAATCCAAGTCCGGTATAACGCACGTAGTTGTTCAACAGCTTCTTTTCGTCCTTCAGGCCGTTCTCTTCTTCATTTTTCTGCATGCTCATGAATTACACTCTCAGTTACTTACAAAGGTATGATTAAAGCCTCTATGCCTCAAATCCTAATGATTAATAGTATATTTACCCCTATTTATAACTACATCTGTAAAATATTTTTGACCGATCGGTGTTATTGAAAAAGGATAATTATACTACTCATTGAAAACGGGGATTCTTTACAATTTTAAGGGCTTTATTCTATTCACCGGCGTTCTGGTAACTGCTTCGTGCGGTTCGCAAAAAGACACGGTCACCAGTAGGGGCATGCAAAACCTTACGGCCCGGTATAACATCCTGTACAACGCGCGTATCATGCTGGAGGAAAGTGAGCGAAATATACTCGCATCCTACCAGGATAATTACGACCGGCTTATTCCCGTCTATCGCGAACCCTCTGAAGCACTGTCACAGCCCGAGAACAAAAACCTCGATAAAGTGATCGAAAAGGTCAACGTTGTTGTCAACGAAAAGGCCCAAAGCCAATATGTCGACGATGCATACTTCCTGATCGCGAAAGCAAATCACTTAAAGGCACAATACTTCAACGCCTCGGAATTCTTTGACTACCTCTATAAAAATTACCCGGAGGAGAAAGAGAAACGCCAGGCCGCGCTTGCCTGGAAGGCACGGGCACTCATTGCCCTTGACCGATTTGAAGAAGCCGGGATCACGCTGGACACGGCCTTTAAATACCTCGATACCGACCGAAGATCCGCCGCGGATCTTTATGCAACCCGTGCGCAACTGCATATCTATGCGAAAGAGGACAAACAGGCTATTTCGCTACTGGAAAGAGCCGTACGCGCTACTGATAATAAACAATCAGCAATTCGCTGGAGCTATTTACTCGGCCAGCTGCAGGAGCTGAACGGAAACAAACAGGCCGCCTACCAGTTCTACACGTCCGTAGTTAAAAGCAATGCGCCGTTCGGCATGGCCTTCAGTGCCCGCCTTAACAGGATCGGGCTGGAAGATGAAATGTCAGAAAATGGCCCGGCACACCGGATTCAGAAACTGCTGAATCTGCTCAAGGACGACAAAAACCGCGAATTTATTGATCAGATATACCGCGAGATAGGCAATACGTACGCTCATCAGGGCGACTACGAAAAGGCCCGGGAAGCTTATGAAACAGCCGCCCGCCGCAGTATAAATAACCCTGAGCAGAAAGGCTTCGCATACCTGGACCTGGCAGAGCTTTACCTTTCGGAAGGCCGGTACGAAAAATCGAAAAGTTACTTTGACAGTGCACTCCGTGTTCTGCCTAAAGAGTACCCCGGGTACAGTGCCGTAGACAAAAAGGCCTCAAACCTGGATATCCTGGCTGACCGCCTTTCCATTATTTCCCGCGAAGACACCCTGCAAATGCTGGCGCGCTTGCCTGAGAACGAGCGCGAAGAGCGGATCACTCAGCTTACAAAAGGCCGGTCGGCTGAACCTTCAGGCACAACCGGATCGCCGGCAAGCACCGGCATGCCGTTCGCAACGACATCCGTGCAGGCTCAGCCCCCCGCCGACGGTAAGTTCTATTTTAATAACAGGCTCGCATTAAGTCAGGGATTTTCAGATTTCAAAAAGCGATGGGGAAACCGGAAGCTGGAAGATAACTGGAGACGAAGCCTGAAATCGTCTACTGAAGCGATCAGCAATGCTAATCAGACACATCCCGGCCAGGATGCCGGGAAAATCACATCGTCCGGCACTTCAGTAAAAACAATGGAGGACCTTCGGCAATCTTTCCTGAAAGATATCCCGCTTACCAAGGCGCAGTTTGTCGCTTCCGACAAGAAAATCGCCTCCGCTTACTTCGATCTCGGAAACTTCTATAAAGACATTCTGGACGACGATCAGCAGGCGATCGAAAGCTACGAAGAGCTTTTACGCCGCTTCCCCGGCACCGACCATAAATTACCGGTTTATTACAACCTGTACCGCTTATATCAGGAAAAGGATCCGGATAAAGCCGGTGAATATAAGGCGATCCTCCTGAATAAATATCCGGATTCGCCATTTTCAAAGTCTATTCTTGATCCGAATTACAGCCAGCGGGCAAACGAGCAGGAACTGGCGCTTACACGCTCGTATGAAGAGGTCTATTCAAACTATCTGAATAAAGAGTACAATACCGTTAAAAGCGCAGTCAGCGCACTTCAACAGGAGTATGGTCATAATAAATTTTCTGCGCAAGTGGCGTACCTGGGCGCCCTGGCTACCGGACATACGCAAAAGCTCGAAGCCTTTGAGCAGGCCCTTAAGGCACTGATTACCACATATCCGGACGATCAGCTTATTACTCCCCTGGCTCAGCAGCACATGTCATATATTAACGCGAACAGAGAAGCGATGTCGCACAGGGACTTTGCACTGGTCGGTTATGATCGTCATGAACAGCCTTTCGTAGAAGAGCCGGAACCACAAATAGTATCCGCTGCTGCTCCGCAGAAAGCAAAGCCGGATGAGGCGCAGACCCAAGATCCGATCGTGGCCGATGCAGTTGAACCAGCTGTTCAGTCCCCTGACGCAGACAACCCCGGGGCACTGGCAAACACGTCCGGTTTTTCGCAGAACGACTCGACCCGATACTATTTTGTGGTAAACGTATCTGATCCGAGGATTAATTTAAGCTCTTCACGGTTCGGTATAGGTCAGTTTAACCGTGCCAATTACCGTCCTAATGCAATAAAACACCAACTAAAAGCGCTAAATAATCAGAATCAACTGATATTTGTAGGCTTGTTTGGCAGCAGGGAGGAAGTCACCCGATATGCTGAACAGATCATGCCGTTAATGAAGCAGATCATGAAGATTCCGGCCGAAAAGTACAGCACGTTCATTATTACCGGGGAAAACCTCGGGAAAGTCAACGACGGAGAGGCCCTGGAAAAATATATTGAATACTATCAGAACACCTATTAAATGAAAGAAGCACGAGGGAAGCAGAATCAGCTCACAGCCGACGACATTCATCGTTATACCGTAAACTTTTGGAAATTTATCATCATTTCAGTCACCCTGGTGGCTGTCATACTGTTAAGTATCGGATTGGGCCTTTTTGGACAATTACCTTCATTCCGCGACCTGGAGAATCCGAAAAGCAATCTGGCATCAGAGGTCATTTCTTCTGACGGGGTGACATTGGGGACATACTACATTCATAACCGGTCCAATGTGCGGTATAACCAGATCTCACCAAACGTGATAAATGCCCTTATCGCTACTGAAGATAAACGATTCTACAATCACTCGGGCATCGACTTCAAACGAAGCTTCACCATTCTTTTCTATAACCTGGTTGGCAAAAAGCAAGGTGCCAGCACGATCACGCAACAGCTGGCTCTCAACTTATTCTCTAAAGAAGGCCGGGCAAAAAGCTTCGGTAAAAGGGTAATTCAAAAGCTGCAGGAGCAGATCATAGCCGTAAAGCTTGAACGGAATTACACCAAAGAAGAAATCATTACCATGTACCTCAATACGGTTGACTTTGGCGGATACAACACCTTCGGCATTAAGTCAGCTGCGCGCACATACTTCAGCACCACACCCGACAAGCTCACTCCGGATCAGGCGGCATTGCTGATCGGGATGCTGAAAGGGCCGACCTATTACTCGCCGGTCCGAAACAAGGAGCGGGCACTGGCCAGAAGGAACACTGTTCTCGAAAACATGCGGGAAGAAGGCTTCCTCAGTGATACCGAAGTTGCCAGTCTGAAGGAAGAGCCTCTGAACCTCGACTTTAATCCTACAGATCATACCGACGGCCTGGCGGCATACTTCAGGGCGGTGCTGAAAAGAGACATTCACAGGATCCTGGACGAGCAGTCTATCGAAAAAGCTGACGGCACTCCTTATGATCTTGACCGTGATGGTCTGAAAATCTATACAACGATCGATTCGCGGATGCAGCGCTATGCAGAAGAGTCACAACGGGAATACTTAAAGCAATTACAACGAGAATTCAACCAGCAATGGCGGGGCAAAAATCCATTTAAAGGAAAGGAAATGGAAAAGATCCTGGCAGACGGCGTACGCCGCTCAGACCGCTATCGGCAGCTTTCGGACGACGGGTTGTCTGAACAAGAGATCACCGAGAATTTCAGCACGCCAACTAAGATGACCATTTTCAGCTGGCGCGGTGACATTGATACGCTCATGAAACCGATAGACTCGGTAAAGTACTATAAGATGATGCTGCGCAATGCCGTGATGTCGATGGAACCGCAGACCGGTCACGTCAAGGCGTGGGTTGGTGGTATCGACTTCGAGCACTTTAAATACGATCAGGTAAAAATGGGGACACGCCAGGTGGGATCAACAGCGAAGCCGTTTACGTATGCGGTTGCCATCGACAACGGATTTAGTCCGTGTTACCGGGTAGCGAACGAACCGGTCACCATCGACAACTGGACCCCGAGAGCGCACAACCCTATTTCTGGTTATATTACCCTGAAAAAGGCGCTCGCAAAATCGCAAAACTACGTTACTGCCTATATGATGGGCCAGGTCGGACCGACCGCAGTAAGCACACTGACCAAAAGAATGGGCATCACATCCGATGTTCCGGCGTATCCGTCAATTTGTCTCGGCAGTTTCGATGCTTCCCTGTATGATATGGTCGGAGCGTACTCTACGTTCGTAAACCATGGCATCTGGATCGAACCTACCTATCTGCTGCGTATCGAAGACCGTAACGGAGCGGTACTATATGAAAGTAAACCAAAGTTGGTACAGGCCCTGAATGAACAAGTGGCTTACGCGATGACCAGCATGTTGAAGGGAACCGTAGAGGATGGAACCGGTGTACGGCTGCGGTGGAAATACGGCCTCACCAACCCGATCGGTGGCAAGACCGGAACAACCAATAACAATTCAGACGGCTGGTTCATAGGCATCACCCCGGAACTGGTAACCGGTGTATGGACGGGTGCTGAAGACAGGGCCATACATTTCACATCGACCAATTACGGAGAAGGCGCCAATTCAGCACTGCCAATATTTGGCCTTTATATGCAAAAGGTTTATAAAGACACGAGGCTGAATTATACAAAAGGCGATTTTGAACCTCCCAAAAATGGTGTAACTGTGGTTTTGGATTGCAACCAGTATGCGGCGCCGTCAGATACGGCAACCGCAACGTCAGAAGCTGAAGAGAAACTGGGCTTCTGACAAGTTGACTCGTGAATCTCATGGAAAAGTTTGACCACAGGCAGGCCTTGAAAAAGATTCCTCCCAAACCGGGAGTCTATCAATTCTGGAATGCCGAAGGGGAATTGATCTACATCGGGAAAGCAAAAAACCTTAAAAACCGGGTAAGCAGCTATTTTAATAACGATACCTACCGGGTAAATGCCAAGACCCGCGTTCTGGTCGGCAAGATCAACGATATCACCTTTACAATCGTTGACACCGAGATCGATGCCTGGTTGCTCGAAAACAGCCTGATCAAAAAGCATCAGCCCCGTTACAACGTTCTGTTGAAGGATGACAAGACCTATCCATGGATCGTCATTAAGAACGAACCGTTTCCGCGTATATTCTGGACAAGGAAAATCATACGCGACGGATCGACCTATTTCGGCCCCTATGCATCGGTGAGTATGATGCATAACATTCTTGAGCTAATTAAAGAGATCTATCCACGGCGGACGTGCAATCTTCCTCTAACGAAGGAAAACATTGCAGCCGGAAAGTTTAAGGTTTGCCTCGAATACCAGATCGGGAACTGCAAAGGCCCATGCCAGGCGCTGCAAACCGAAGAGGACTACAATACCAATATACAAGATATCAAAGACATCCTTAACGGCAGGATCGGAGGCGTTATCCGCAAGCTGAAGTCAGATCTTGAGCAGGCTTCACTCGCATTGCACTTTGAACTGGCACATCAGCTGAAACGCAAGTTAGACCTGCTGGAAAACTATCAAAGCAAGTCTACCATTGTGAATTCATCTATTACAGATGTGGATGTTTTCAGCATTGCTTCAGATGAAAAGCATGCATTTGTGAACTTTCTGAAAGTAATGAACGGAACGGTCATCCAAACACAAACGATCGAGATCAAAAAGAAGCTGGATGAAACCGATGAAGAATTGCTGACGATCGCCATTTCGGAGTTCCGAAGCCGTTTCAACAGCGAGTCGAAGGAGATCATTGTTCCTTTTGAGGTCGGGTTAGATAACACGCGCATCCGGTTCACCGTTCCGAAGCTCGGTGAGAAGAAAAAGCTGCTTGAGCTTTCGCAAAAAAATGTGTTGTTCTTCAAGCGCGAAAAGCTGGACCAGTATGAAAAGCTAAATCCGGAACTCAAAACCGAACGCATTCTTTCACAAATGATGAAGGACCTAAGGCTGAATCAGCTGCCACGCCACATTGAGTGCTTCGACAACTCCAACTTTCAGGGGCGATATCCCGTATCGGCGATAGTCGTCTTCAAGGATGCTAAGCCGTCTAAAAAAGATTACCGGCACTTTAACGTAAAAACGGTGGAGGGGCCTAACGACTTCGCTACTATGGAAGAAGCGGTTTTCCGGCGATACCGGCGAATGCTCGAAGAAGGCGAAACCTTACCTCAGCTGATCGTAATAGACGGCGGCAAAGGCCAGTTATCGGCAGCCCTCAAGAGCCTTACTACCCTGGGGATCGAAAAGAACGTCACCGTCATCGGTATAGCAAAACGCCTCGAAGAACTTTACTATCCGGGCGACCAGTATCCGCTTTACCTGGATAAGAAATCAGAAACGCTGAAGATCATTCAATACCTTCGCGATGAAGCGCATCGCTTTGGCATCACCTTCCATCGTAAGAAGAGAAACAAAGGGACCTTAATTACTGAATTGCAAAATATTGCAGGTATTGGTAAAGCGTCCTCGGAAAAGCTTCTGCGTCATTTTAAATCCGTAAAGAAGATCCGTGAGGCATCAGAACAGGAGCTTGCAGAAGTCTTGAATAAAAAGCAGGTCCAAACGCTCAAAACCTACTTTCAACAAAAAAGCCCCGAAAGTTAATTCCGGGGCTTCTTCTTTTAAAGATGTGAACTCCACATCTCGTATCTGCCTAGTACGACCATAAGTCGTGCTCGAAATCCATTAGTTCTTTTTTGATCCGTTCGGATTCATAAAGTTTATCAATTCCCTGTGCGTAATCTTTGATATTCTCGTCTTTATTATTCGATTCCTTGACGATATAACTCGCAAAGATCCGCTTCATGAAAACATCGTCAAAGCTCAGACCCGTCGCATCGTTATTCCGATTGACCACCTCCCGTGTTACAAGCACTTGTCTCGCTTCAGGAAAATAGATCCAAAACGCCGGCTGATAATTCACGATACCGGCCACGTTTACTTTCTTCAACGGCGCAATTCCAACGATACGGGGTTCATAAACCGAGCGCTGTTTATCGAAGATCCAATCCTCTTTGATCCGGAACTTCACTACACTGTCCGGAACAAAGTCCTGAGGCATCATTCTCGAACCGATCGGATTCTGATCAGCGTCGTACTCAGTTACCAGAATACTGTCGGTAAACTTTCCCATCGCCTCTTCGGGCTTCAGCACACTCGAAAATTCGTCGCCATTGGGATCGTCCTTGGTCTGAGTAGCATCGTATGCCGTCAGCTCCCCTGCCGTGATTGCATCCATCAAAACGTCTATCAGACGGGCTTTAGGAGAAGCAAAGGCCTGGTTCATCTTCTCACGAAGGTCGATCTCCCGCCAGATACGCTTAGCATACATGACATCCGCTTCGCGCAGATTAGCATATGGCGTAACTTTAGCACTTAAGATATTGTCCTTCTTATAATAGCCGTCCAGCGGACGGTCAAGAGAATCTCTCAACGGCTTTGTACTGTTACCCAGATTAGGTTTTACCTGCTGAGCGCTTACAGATACAGTAATCAGAGCGAAAACAAAGGTGAACAGTCTTTTCATTTTTTAATTTGCTGTAATAACTATCGGATCCAGACCCCGTTGAGAGCCATCAGGTCCAACAGCTATAATATTTTCAAAAACAACTTTTGTTCCGGGAGTTACGGAAGAGATCGCAGCCTTCACGGGTCCTGATAACGTTCCGCCCGACCCCTGGAAGATCTGCGCATCAGAACGCGGCTTCAGTACGGTCAGCGTATATCTTGAAATGTTAAACTTCGCTTCAAAGTCAAAACCCTCCAGTACCGCTGACAGATAGTTCTGCGCCTTGATCTGAACAGAAGGGATATTACCTCCCGTCTTACCTGCAAACTTAGCTTTTGGGTCAGGAATTCTCTTCACACGGAACCTTGAAGTACCAATACTTTGTACTTTTCCGTTCATATCAGCAGCGACGTTCACAGTTGCCTCACCCAATGAAGAAACATTAACCGTATACTTTCCGTTCGATCCTGAGATACTTCCGCCGTTCATACTTACACGCAGGCTTTCCTTTGGAATACCAGGCGCAGAAATTGATACCGGGTTAGGAACTCCGATATAGAATACATTCATCTTATCAGGAGAAACTACTGCAGAAGGACGAGCCACCTGATATTTTTGCTCGGCTGTCCGGTACTCTTTGATCTGACCGTCGGTCTGCCGCACGCGTACTGTACCTACCCAGCTGTAAACACCCTCTTTAGCGGTGCTCCCGGTATACGTTCCGCGGCCATCTCTGATCTGTAACCGGCCGCCATTGACGGTGATTTCCGGATTAGACTTTGAATCGTAAGCGGTCAAAAATACTTCCGCCGTGTAAGGCTGTCCCTGAATTACATATGATGTCGGAGCTACAGCAACGGCTGCAAACTTATCCAGGGTTACCAACGCTTCGTCCATTTTCGACAGGAAGTTCTTTACAACCACAGCTTCTGCATTTTTAACGTCAGCCTGTATTTTGGAAAGAATAGTGATGGTTGCTGTCAAAGGCGTTCCTTCACCAAAGTTTGAAACTTCCCAGTTCTTTTTCGTACCGTCTGTTGTGCGTTTGGTCGGATCTTTCGCCTCAAGCGAAAAGTTCACTGAATTACGGTCCTTCGGATCAACCAGCGCAAGCAACTTCTCGCGGGTTTCGTTGATCTTTTCCTTCAACTTCTTTGCCCGTCCGCCGTCTACCATCACACGTGGAGAAATATCCAGGTCATCACGCTTGTACAATTCTCCGGTGTTAGGATCGCGTCCGCCGCTTTCCGTTTCCAGTTGCTTCTTCAATTCCGCAACCATGAAGTCAAGTTCGCCAGCTATCTTCTGGGCTTCTTTGATCTTCGCGAGAATTGGCCGCGCCCGCTCCGGGTTTTCTTTAACTTTTGTTTGCTCAAAAGCGTTTATTGATTGTTGCAAACCCATGTTTACATTACTTGTTGAGGTTTGCAAACTTTCATTTAATGTTGAGAAGGCGTTCAGAATGGTATCAGATACGTTCAATGCTAACATTGCCATTAGCACCAGGTACATGATACCGATCATCTTCTGCCTCGGGGTCTCTTTACCACCTGCCATTTTCTTATACTGTCAGTTTTCTACGAATGAATAAATTAATGATCTGATATTGGATTCGATTAAGCTCTTGGCTGATTCATAGCAGAAAGCATGTTACCATATATGGAGTTCAATGATGACAGGTTCTTAGCTAATTTGCCCACCTCATCTTTAAACTGCTTTGAATCTTCCATTGACTCATTGAAGTTCTGCATGGTAAGTGATAAATTCTGATAGAACTTGTTCATTGACTTCAAATGAGCAGTCGAATCCTGTAATTCTAATTCGTAAACCGCATTTAAAGCAGATAGATTTTTTGCCAGATTGGTGACCTGGTCGTGGTAAGCTTTTGTATCAACATTGGAGTTACCCATTTCAACCAGGTTAGCGGAAGCCTGTTCAAAAGCGTTATTCAGGTTTTCGAAGCCGGTTGACGCTGTCTTGATCTTGTTTGTAAATTCCGCTGTAGCAGTGGAGGCATCAGCAACATTTGAAATTGCAGCAACCTTGTCACCAAAAGTTCTCAGACCGGTACCCAGGCTTTCGATCAACTCTGGTCCGATATTGGCGTCGGCCATCATTTTATCTAAGGCAGCAGTAGAACCGGGAGCAGCAACCTGAACCTGACGTGAAGATACTGCAGGCAAGTCGCCATCGTAATCGTCACTTAACTCAGGATATACTCTGTGCCATGCCGGCTCCTTATGAGGAGGAACAAAGCCCATGATGAAGAACAGGAGTGCTTCAACGGCTAATCCGATACCAATAATATATGCTCCACCCGGTAAGTGCAGGATCTTGAACATCGCACCAATGATTACCACGGTAGCACCCCATGAGATGATCGCATCAAGGGTGATCTTAAACTTTTTCTTGCCAGCCATAATTGTTTAGAGAGTTTACTAAATTGTAAATATGAATTTGAAATTAAGAGAATAATATTTAGCGTTTGTCTTTGATATCGCGTCCGGGATAAGGAGAGATACAACGGAAACCAATGTATGATTTTGCTGTATCCTGATATTCGAAGGTCTTTGTCGAGTTCTGCAGGAAATAACCGATATCTTTCCATGATCCGCCTCTTACCACTTTACGCTTCAGAACTTCCGGATCATCGGGTTTGGCTTCGTAGTTGAAGCTCGGGTTCAGATCGTGGGTAAAGGTAGAAGCAGATTCGTCAAAAGCAGAGGAAGTCCATTCGGCGACGTTACCGGCCATGTTGTACAGACCGAAGTCATTAGGAAAATACGACTTCACGTTAACGGTAAACGTTCCGCCGTCATCAATGTAGTTACCCCTTCCCGGCTTAAAGTTTGCCATTAAACAACCTTTGGCGTTCCGGATGTAGGGACCGCCCCATGGGTAGTCGTTTCCGATACGTCCGCCACGCGCCGCATATTCGAATTGTGCTTCGTTAGGCAACTCATATGGCAACCTGGCCAGTCTTGGCATCTTCCGGCTTATCGCATAGCCTTCGTACAGACGTGTGCGCCATACAGTAAACGCACGTGCCTGGCGCCAAGTAACGCCAACAACCGGATAGTTGTCGAACGCAGGGTGGGAAAAGTAGCCCTCTACCATCGGCTCATTCTGCGCATATGCAAAATCAGCTAACCACACCAACGTATCGGGATAAACCGGCACGTCATCCCGAATAATGAAGTCGGAACGCTTCTTGGTGTTATCGAC
>DASWXL010000107.1:0-1587 GCA_036405495.1 Sphingobacteriaceae bacterium
CAAGATCGATATCCGGTTCAGGAAAGAGAAATGCAGCGATGGCATGTCTGACCGGACATACAATTACTCGGCAACCGTAATGATCAACGGGAAGAAGTTAAAGGGGTGCGGTATAAAAAAAGGTGACAGGATCTGATAATAAAAAGCGCCCGGAAGGATCATTCCGGGCGCTTTTTATACGTTAGTTTCGTCCTTCGGCTACGCCAGGGTGACGAGCCTAAAATCCGTCAGCTTTGATCTGTTTTTCGGTAACAGTGCCCAGTTTCTCGGCGATCGGTTTGATCTCCGATGATTTACCGATCAGAACAAACTGCAGTTTGTCTTTCGGGTAATATTTGGCAATGATCTCCTTCGCTCTGGCGGTTGTCATGGTATCAACATTCTTCTGGAAGTTGTTGATATACGATTCATCAAAGCCATACCAGAACATAGAGGTTAGTAGCCCTGCCAATTGTCCGGACGTCTCATAACGCGGAGGGAACTGGCCTTTCACGTAGTTCTTGGCTGAAGTCAGCGTCTCCTCATCTATTCCCTTTTCGTGCAGGCGTTTCAAAACTTCAAGTGCCTTGTTGATGGCCGGCTCCGTTGTTTTGTTAGCCGTAAACGTTGAAATAGCAAATGTTCCTGAATTTTTAAGCGGCGAAAAACGGCTGTTGGCACCGTAGGTAAGCCCCGAGTTCACCCGAAGTTCGTCATTCAGCATGGAAGTGAAACGTCCGCCGAAAACGGTATTAACTACATCGATCGCTACATAATCCGGATTATTTCTGCTGATGCCGATACCGCCGATCAGGAACGTGGTTTCGCGGGCATCATCCTTATTGACCAGCAGCACTCTTCCGGCGGCAGGAGCCGTTACAGACTGAGACGCCAGGTTGGGCTGAGCTGCACTGCTCTTTTCCCAGCTTCCAAACAGTTTGGTAAGCTTTGAACGCATGTCTTTAGCATTGAAATCACCCACCACCGCGATGGCCGACCCGTTCGATCCGTAATTCGCTTTGTAGAAATTCTTAAGATCATCAACAGTTAACCTGCTGACCGTAGCCGGGCTTCCGGTGACGGGATTGCCGTAAACATGATTTCCGTAGATCAGCTTATCCCAGTATGAGTTGATCACTGAGCGCGGGCTTTCCTTGGCCTGTTCCAGGTTGGTCAGCACACGCTTTTTTTCTTTTTCGAATTCTTCCGCATCAAAAACCGGGTCTACCAATACTTCCTTGATGATCGGCAGAACCTTCTCCTGGTCTTTAGAAGCAAATTCGGCTGAAAGACCGGCGGACTCTTTAGTAGCATAGGTATTTAAACTCGCACCGATGAAATCGAGTTCTTCCTCGATTTTTGACTTGGTGAAGCTCTTCGTGCCATATTGCAATCCTGAAGCGGTAAGCGAAGCCAGGCCCGCCTTCTCTTTATCATAGATAGCGCCTGCCGGCATAATCGCCGAAACGTTGATGATCGGCACCTCATGCTGCTCCATCAGGTAAACGGTTAAACCGTTGCTTAGCGTAAACTTCTCATAAGCCGGCAACTTGTAAGATTGGGCTCTTGCAGATGCAAAGGCAAATACTGCAATAAAACCGAGAGATA
>DASWXL010000108.1:0-2857 GCA_036405495.1 Sphingobacteriaceae bacterium
TTTTTACCATCGTCTTCCTGCTGCTGTCTTGAAAAACCGCAGTTTCAATACCGCATCTTCGCAACAAGCGGGTCGCTTTATCACCGTTCTCGTCATGCCCTACAGCCGACAGGAAAACCACCTCAGCCCCAAGCGATTTAAGGTTGATGGCAATATTACCAGCACCGCCAATAACGTCGTTTTGAGAAGAAATAGCCACGACAGGAACCGGGGCCTCGGGCGATAGCCGGGTGCTTGTACCCGCCAGGTAGGAATCCATGATAATATCGCCGACGACCAATACTTTCGGACGATGAAACTGCTCAATGACCTCGTGATATGGAGAAAACATCGCAAATAAAACTTTGACCTTTCCAACTATTCATTGCCTGAATTTGGCACCGCACATTTTATTGCGCCATTTAACTTCTATGGCCAGGAAGTTTCCTGCAGAGGCAATACCATAATCTCGGGAACCACCGTGTCGGTATCATCCAGCAAGATATGCTTTATCTTGTCAGCAACATTCTGCGGATCCTGAAGTTTCGTTTGATCCAGATCCGGGAACCTGTCGAGCAGGAACGGTGTCTTCATGCCGCCGGCAATAAAGCCTGTTACTTTTATATTAAAGCGTCTCGCTTCAGTGAACAGGGCCTGTGTAAAACCCCTCAAACCCCACTTACTTGCATGATATATAGATGCTTCACTCCATGCTCTTAAAGAAGCTGTTGAAATAATATTGATAATATGCCCCGAGCCGTTCGCTGCCATGATCGGCAATGCAAACTTAGAAGTAAGGAAAGGCCCGCGAAGATTTACACCCATCGCCGCATCCCATTCTGAAACAGTCAGCTCAAGTATAGATTTGGTAAAATCTATCCCTGCATTATTGATCAGCGCATCTAACCGTCCGAATTGTTCTCTGATCGCATTCAACGTGTTCTGCACATTGGCGACGTCGCACAAATCAAGGTGAAAGAAATAGGCCCGTCCGTTGTTGTTTTCTATCTCATCAACGACCTGCTTCCCTTTTTCCGCCTGTATATCACCTACAATTACCGTAGCTCCAGCCTGAGCTAACGTGGTACTGATGGCTTTGCCCAGACCCTGGGCGCCCCCCGTTACGAGAATCACTTTTGTTTGCAGTCTTTCCATGCTATATGTATGTGTTTGTTTTATAGAGTTTCAGATAAGGACGACGACGGCAGGCGCTGAACAACCTCGTTAAACGTAACTTCCCAATCGTTGACAAAACGACTGATATTAAAACGCTCGTTTACTGACCGTTGCCCTTCACGACCTAAAGAAACGGCTAACTCCCTGTCATCAAGCAATAACTGCATTTTTCTGACGAGATATTCGACATTTGTGTGAACAAAACCTGAAACACCATCTCTGATAACCGTTGGTAACTCTGTTGTTGCAAGTCCGACTACAGGAATTCCAAGCATCATTGCTTCAATAACGGAGAGTCCGAGACTGGTGTACCTGATAGGATTAAAAAAGAACCGGTATTTACTAATGAACTCCGGAAGGTCGGGGTGCTTAACCTCACCGAGGCCAAACCCTTCAGAGCCCATGCCAATGAGATCGACAGGCACGCGCTTTTCCACTTCCCTGAAGACATCCAATCCTAACCTGCGGCCACGTTTATGAATGTTATTGATCACGACTATCCCGCGCTCTTTTTCACCCGTATACTTTTTCGCCGGCACCACTACACCATGATCGATCACTTTTGCAGGCGTGCGGTTATTGTTCCACATTATTTTGTTATAATGCGTAACGTGCACAAGTAATATATTCTGATCATCGACCACATGCCGGGTTTCGGTAGGCCCCTCCAGCGGCGGATCATGCTCGAGGTAGATCTTAGGAAGCCTTCTTTGGTCTTCGGTCAGGATATCAAACTGATCAGTAAGATAGTTTCGCGGCGATTGAAATAGTATTACATCGAACTCCAGATATTTCAGATCGTCAACATGTACCTCATGAACGTTTTCGCCGAAAGGAAACGTTTCGCCACGACCCCAAAAACCATCTTCTTTAATATCTTTTACAGGAATATAGATATCATAATTACCTTTTGAGAGGTAAAAGAGGTAACTTCCATGAATGTGCCAGGTAAAGATCTTTAGCTTTTTTCCGTTTAACGAGGTCGAAAGATTAAAAGAGCTGCTATAAAAGTTTTCCATTAAATATCATAATAAGGCCCGGGTATTTAACAAGTACCTTATCGTGATGTTTTAACAAAACCGCATGACCTTCCTTACAGAACTTAGTTGATCATTTTCCCTCCGAAGTGCTTCTCTATAAGCAGTTGAATGATCCCGTCAACCAGCCCAACCCTGGGGACGTAGATCGATTTGACGCCGGTCCATTTCATTACCGAGAGGTAGATCTCGCAAGCCGGAATGATCACATCCGCCCTGTCGTTATTTAAACCCAGAATATTTATGCGATCCTTTAATGAATACGAATTGACATAATTGTAAAGCGCTTTCAGTTTCAAAAATGACAGCGGTGTACCATCTTTCTCCTCCGACATCTTAAAGAGCTTGTTAATATTCCCTCCGGTTCCGATCCCAACAAGGTTCTTATGAGGTTTGATTTCCTTTTTTATCCACGCCTTAAGGTCATTCCAGCTTTCTTCCTTATCCTGATTATCAAGCATGCGTATGGTACCGATATTGAACGAACGGGACGCGACCGGCTTACCTTCTGAAAATACAGAAAGCTCTGTACTGCCTCCTCCAACATCGATATAGAGATAATTTTTCCGCTTATCCAGATACCTTTCGATGTGGCTTGAGTAGATAATATCCGCCTCGCGTTCTCCGCTGATGATGTCGAGATCAATACTGGCTTTCTGCCGGAT
>DASWXL010000109.1:0-5222 GCA_036405495.1 Sphingobacteriaceae bacterium
GATCATTTTTTAACTGTACAGGTGACTTTCAAAGGCACCGGATGGAATAATTTTTGTACACGAAATCGCAAATGAAGTCGTTGTTTGACAGAGGTTAAATAAATCCAACTTTTTTGTTTATTTACCGTTAAACAGGAAATATTTATAAATTTGCACGTTTTTAGAAAGGGTATTAACACATAAATGAGACAACTCAAAATAACGCAATCTATTACCAATCGTGAGTCCCAATCGTTAGATAAGTACTTGCATGAGATCGGTAAAGTAGATTTAATTACCGCCGAAGAGGAAGTAATTTTAGCCCAAAAGATCCGCGAAGGCGATCAGGCGGCTTTAGAACGGTTAACCAAAACCAACTTACGTTTCGTAGTTTCGGTGGCTAAACAATACCAAAATCAAGGATTAACACTAGGCGATCTGATCAATGAAGGAAACCTCGGTTTGATCAAAGCTGCCAAACGTTTTGATGAGACCAAAGGGTTTAAGTTTATTTCCTATGCCGTTTGGTGGATCCGTCAGTCTATTCTGCAGGCCATTGCCGAACAATCACGTATTGTTCGTTTGCCTTTGAACCAGGTAGGTTCGTTGAGTAAGATCAGTAAGGCTTTTTCAAAGTTAGAGCAGGAGTACGAACGCGAACCATCACCTGAGGAACTGGCCGATACATTAGAAACTACTGTAGATAAAATATCAGATACCTTAAGTAACTCCGGCCGCCACGTTTCTATGGATGCGCCTTTTGTTCAGGGTGAAGAAAATACGCTCCTTGACGTTTTGGAGAACGATGATCCGAATACCGACAGTACGCTGATCAACGAGTCTCTTTCTGAAGAAATCAAACGTTCACTGTCTACCCTGACCGAGCGCGAACGTGAGATCATTGTTTTATTTTTTGGTTTAGGTACCAATCATCCGCTTTCTCTGGAAGAGATCGGCGAAAAATTCAACTTAACGCGTGAGCGTGTTCGTCAGATCAAGGATAAGGCACTTCAGCGGTTAAGACATACATCGAGAAGCAAGATCCTGAAATCATATTTGGGATAAGCCGGTTTTACCGGAATATTTAAAAAGATTGGGCACACCGCCCGATCTTTTTTATTTTTGGCCCAACCTGAAATTATAAACCAGTTATAACCTTTCATGCAGAATAAATATCAAACCGAATTCAATCAATGGATTGAAAAGGAGAAGAAAGCTATTGAGCTCATCAACGTTGTTGGGAAACTTCGATTTGACAGGTCGGTAGAACTCGTGCTTTTCAGAAAACCCCTGTTCGATGTTAGCAGCCGCGAGATCCTGGCACATCATCATTATGCCAAGCAGATAACCAATAAAGAGATCTCAGTCTACGAAACCCTGGAGCTGGCGCAGGCCATGGTTAAGTGTAATCTTGCTCCCTCGCGTATCGATATCGGTCGCCTGACTGCCGAATGGCTTGATGAGAAGCAATTTTCAACTGCCGAAGACTTTGTCGTCAGGAAGCTCGCCGGCCACATGGGAAAGGATAAACTCAAAATGAAGCCTAAGGATGTGGTCCTTTTTGGATTTGGCCGTATCGGCCGTATCGCTGCTCGCGAACTGATCACCCAGGCGGGTAAAGGCGAGCAGCTTCGTCTGCGTGCGATTGTAACCCGTAGCTACAGCGACGACGATCTGACCAAACGTGCAGAATTGCTGAGAAACGACTCAGTGCACGGACCCTTTTCCGGAACTATCGTTGAAGATTTTGAACACAAAGGACTTTGCGTAAACGGACAACTTGTTTACATGATCGCTGCAAAAAATCCCGAGGATGTTGATTATACGGCTTACGGTATAGACAATGCCCTCCTGATCGACAATACAGGTGCTTTTCGCGACCGTGAAGGGTTGGCAAAACATTTGCAGGCCAGAGGTATCTGCAAAGTCTTATTAACGGCTCCCGGTAAGGGAGACGTGCCCAACATCGTATTCGGCATCAATGACGACGATCATTCAGCTAACGAGACCATTTATTCTGCGGCCTCATGTACGACGAATGCCATTGTACCTGTGTTGAAGATCGTTGAAGATACATTTGGGATCGAAAGAGGCCACATTGAAACCGTGCATTCGTATACGAACGATCAGAACCTGCTGGATAATTACCATAAAAAATACCGTCGCGGACGATCAGCGCCATTAAACATGGTGATCACGGAAACTGGTGCCGACAAAGCTGTTACCAAAGTAATTCCGGTATTGGCCGGTAAATTGACAGGAAATGCGGTGCGCGTGCCGACACCGAATGTTTCGCTGGCGATCTTAAACCTTACTTTGAATAAAACGGTTACCAGACAGGAGATTGAAAATGCGCTCAAAGGCGCTTCACTTTTTGGAAAGCTCGTAGAACAGATTGAGTATTCAGTTTCCAATGAGCTGGTTTCAAGCGATGTGATCGGCAATACGCATGCCTCCATTGTAGACGGACCGGCAACCATCATATCGCATGACAGCCGTTCGGTGATCCTCTACGTCTGGTACGATAATGAGTTTGGCTATACCAGGCAGGTGATCCGGCTTGCAAAATCGCTGGCCGGCGTGATCCGCTTAACATATTATTAGCAGAAAGGCTTCCCGAAATGGAAGCCTTTCTTTATATTCAATATTATAATGACCATACAAATTTATCAAGCTGATGCGTTCACCGATAAACTTTTCGGTGGTAACCCGGCCGCTGTTTGTCCGTTGCAGGAGTGGCTTCCGGATGAGGTGATGCAAAAAATAGCAGCTGAAAACAATCTCGCGGAAACAGCCTTTTTTGTACCCAAAGGGCATGAGTTTGAGCTGCGCTGGTTCACACCTGAACTCGAGATCGACCTGTGCGGGCATGCAACTCTTGCTACGGCCCATATCCTTTTTACGCAGTTGGGCTATCAGGCTGATGTAATCCGCTTCCATACGGTAAATGCAGGTATTTTAACTGTAGCAAAAGAAGACGATATTTATACCTTGGACTTTCCATCCCGCATGCCGGAACGCACTGACGCTCCCGACGGGTTGATCGAAGCCCTTGGCAGTAAACAACCGGTTGAGGTTCTACGGTCCCGCGACTATATGGTCGTATACGACAGCGAAGAAGATGTTTTGAACGTAAACCCTGACTTTAACGCATTGAGCAGAATAGAGGGAGTCGGGATCATTGTCACAGCCCGAGGATATACCAGCGACTTCGTTTCGCGGTTCTTCGCCCCCGCTGCCGGTATTCCGGAGGACCCCGTTACCGGTTCAGCTCATTGCAATCTGATCCCTTACTGGGCACAGAAGCTCGGGAAAAATCAATTGCACGCTTTTCAGGTATCTTCAAGACGGGGAGAGTTATGGTGCCAGTTTAAGGACGATCGGGTCTTAATGTCAGGTAAGGCGGTTATCTATCTAAAAGGGGAGATCTACCTGGATTAAATGAAAAGAGCAAGGATATAGCCTTGCTCTCGGTTTTTTGTTCTTTACTCGTACTAGAAGTTCGGCTTCAATACGTACTTCTCGTAGAAACGGAAGATGTGCTCGGCTGCCTCTTCTGCTGTATCCACTAACCTGTATAGGTTGAGGTCCTCGGCATTGATGTTTTTTTCGGTATCAAGCATCGTACCTTTCAACCAGTCGATCAGTCCCTTCCAGTATTCCGTTCCCACCAGAACGATCGGAAAGCGGGCGATCTTGCCGGTTTGAATAAGCGTTAACGCCTCAAACATCTCATCCATGGTTCCGAAGCCTCCGGGCAGCACGATAAATCCCTGAGAGTATTTCATGAACATTACTTTGCGAACAAAAAAGTAATCGAATTCCAGAAGTTTATCCCGGTCAATATATCTGTTGTGGAATTGCTCAAAAGGGAGTTCAATGTTCAGGCCCACGGATTTTCCTCCGGCTTCATATGCTCCCTTATTAGCAGCCTCCATGATGCCCGGTCCGCCACCTGATATCACACCGTAGCCGCGCTCCGTTAACAAACGGGCACAATCTTCGGCCAGCTTATAGTATTTGTTATCATTATGGGTACGTGCAGAGCCAAAAATTGACACACAAGGGCCGATCTTTGCGAGCTTCTCGAATCCATCGACAAACTCAGCCATGATCTTAAAGATCTGCCAGGAATCAGTTACTTTGATCTCCTGCCAGTTTTTATTCTCGAAAGCGCTTCTAATTTTTTCGTCACTCGTCATATACCACTAATATATTTAAAATTTCGTTTGTTTATCGGTGCGATGACTTATAAACAGTAAGCCGATAAACGTGATGAGGCCGTTAACAACGATCAGCTCGTTATCAAATACGTAACCGCCCATTAATGTTTTAGAATTTAAATTCAGGAAGTAGCAGACTGCTGGAGATATCAGACAGACAAATGGCACCAGTTTGTCTTTAACACCTCTGTTCTTAACAAATAGTCCAAAACCATATAAACCTAAAAGCGGACCGTACGTGTAGGATGCTACCGTAAAGATCGCACTCACCACTGCAGCATTGTTTACCGCGTTGAAGAGGACGACAACCAGGAACATCAACAATGAGAATACAATATGCACGATGTGGCGGGTTCTGACCACTGAAGGGGCATTGATATCGTCTTTTTTGTCGAAACCCAGGAAATCCACGCAAAAAGAAGTAGTGAGAGCCGTAAGGGCAGAGTCGGTGGTAGCAAAAGTTGCGGCTGTTAGACCGAGCATAAATACGATGGCCGGAATAAGTGCCAGGTGGTTTAATGCAATTTCAGGAAATAAGAAATCCGTTCGCGGGTTGCCGGCTGCGTCTGTTGGAATAGCGATTCCGTTCTTGCTGGCATAAACATATAACAACGCTCCAACGCTCAGAAAAAAGATGTTGATGATCACGAATATAGTAGTGAACGTGAACATGTTCTTTTGAGCTTCGCCGATGTTTTTACAGCTCAGGTTTTTTTGCATCAGATCCTGGTCCAGGCCGGTCATGGCAACCGTTACGAATATACCGCCCAGCAGCTGTTTGCTGACGTGGAATTTATTGGTAATGAAGTCCTCATAGAAAAATACCTTGGCATAGCCACTTTCCTTAACTGCTTCAAATGCCTGTGCGATATTTAGTCCTAAGCTTGAACAAATGAAGTATATCGTTAAAAATACAGAAGAAACAAGGAAGATGGTTTGCAGGGTGTCTGTTATGATGATGGTTTTTAAACCGCCTTTGAATGTATACGACCAGATCAATCCTAAGGAAATAAGTACGGT
>DASWXL010000110.1:0-2345 GCA_036405495.1 Sphingobacteriaceae bacterium
AGACGAGTTGTACCGGTACATCGCCGTTAATCATGGCTTCGATCCGGATGTTGTAGAGCATCAGTTAAAAGAGGAGGAATTTAAACAGGCTGCTTATTATGACTTCGCACTAACCCGGCAGTTGCAGGTATCATCCTATCCGGCGGCTTTCATTCAAGTGAAGGACCTTGATTTTTATATGATCGCCAAGGGATATACCGATTATGACACTTTAAAGTTGAGGATCGAAAATGTAATGCGGGAAGCAGGGATTAAGCCCGGAAATTCGAATTAGTCTGAGTTTTCCTAAACATCAGGGTAAGTATCCTGGGAATCGAACGATCCTCATCAAAATATTCATCTACGAACTCCAGTTCCAGTCCGTGGTTCCGGCCTGACCGGGTAAAATCAGAAATATGGTGGGTGAAACAGGGCACGATGAGCTGACCTGCATCTGTTTCAAAACGGGCCTTGCTGCCACTGTACTGCTTAAAGGGATGTAATTCCCCGATATAAACCTGACCACCAGATGCCAACGAGGATGATACGGCCTGGAAGACCGGATCCAGGTGTTCGATGTGCTCCAGTACAAGGCTAAATGTGATCAGATCGAAGGAGTTTTCGGGAAAGTTCCAGGATTGGGTTATATCTGCCTGAGTAAACTGAACTTTTTCAGAAGCGATCTTGGCTTTCGCTTTCTTCAGCATTTCTTCAGAAAGATCCACCGCGGTGATGTGCTGCTTTTTCCAGCAAATATTGAGTGTTTTTACCTGTACCGCAACCAATTTCCAGGACATTGTTAAAAGAATAGGAGGAAAGCACCTCCCTCAGGGCCTTCCCTTCAAGATCCCTGGTTTTGTTTTCGTTGGTATCGTACTGGGCCGACCAAAGATCGTATGCTGATTGGGTGTTCATGTCGAAGTGTTTTATGCCTCTTAAAGATAATGCAAAAAATAGGCGTAAATTACAGTAAATTGTACTAGTGTGTAACGTTCCTAACGTCAATGACGTCTTGTAAAAAAGTTCAACATGAAAAGATTCCTTTTACTGACTCTGTTTTGCGGTTACTGCTTTGCGGTGAATGCGGCTGAAATTAATAAGGGGGCCGTTCATCCTAGGCAACCTATTCCTCAAACCGAACTCAAAAGGGGGGACGTCCATACCTACTCCGTCTCTTTTGAGAAGGGGCGCCGCTATGTTTTTTCTGTTATGCAGAACGGTATCGACATAGTTGTACACCTGATGGATGCCCAGGGTAGAAAAATTGCGGAGAAAGATTCGCCGAACGGCAAGCGAGGCTTTGAAAAGCTGGCTTTTACTGCTGATCGCTCAGGCGAGTATCGGTACCAGATCGTCGCTCTGGAAGATTCGACAAATTCGGAGGTCGGCAAGTATGACGCCTATCTAGCCGAGCAGGACAAGCAATTAGTGGCGAAACTTGATCGTGAGAACCGGAAGAATGTACAAACCCTAGACATCGATCATTTCTGGCAAGCTTATGATAATCTTAAGAATTGCCGCAGTTTGAAGGATAGTATAATGTCTTTTCAGGCCCTGTACATCGACCGGGCCACTGAAGGCTTTGAAGATTTTCTGGCAGTCAGGGGATTCACATCAAGCGAATACGTCCGGATGATCAAGACCTATCCGAAGTTTTATCGCACGGTCCGTATGAATACTTTGGAAGCAAAGAAGGCGGCCCCTTTGATTGAGGATGTCTTCAAAAATTTCAAAGACTTGTATCCCAACTTCAAGCCTTTCAAGGTCAATTTCGCCATCGGAGCACTCAGAACAGCGGGAACCGTTAGTAGCCGCTACGTGTTGATCGGCACCGAAATGACTACTTCCACTGATAAGGTAGATCTCTCAGAAATTAAAAATTCTGCTCTGGTTGATATCCTGTCCAACAAGGGGGATATTGCCCAGTCGCTGAAGAACATTGTTGCCCACGAATGCGTTCACACGCAGCAAGTTTCCAAATTGGCACCCGATGCTGAGCAATGCCAATTGCTTTCCGGCATCCTGATGGAGGGTTTTTGCGATTTTATTGGTGAACAGATTGCCGGAGGTCAGATAAATTCGGTAGTACAGGAGTACGGTGACCGACATGAAAAGGAGCTATGGCAACAGCTAAATTCAAACCTCTGCAACGGGAAGTTTGAAGATTGGTTGTACAATTTTAATCATGTAAAAGACAAACCGGCGGATCTGGGGTACTATATGGGCTATAAGATTGCCCAAAGTTATTATGAAAAGCATCAGGATAAGAAACAAGCCCTGATTGACATCATCGAGATGAACAACCCTAAGAAGTTTCTCGAGCAAAGCGGCTACGCGGATAAGTTTAAATAAGAGCGATCTGCTTT
>DASWXL010000111.1:0-6861 GCA_036405495.1 Sphingobacteriaceae bacterium
ATATCCGGATTCGCAAAATTGAGGCATACAAAATCGGGCCATTGCTTTTCCAGCTCCGGACAGATGGCCGCTGCGATTTCCGGCGCACTCATTTCGGGTTGAAGGTCGTACGTGGCAACCCTTGGTGACGGGATTAAGATCCGTTTCTCTTGTTCAAACACCTTTTCACGCCCCCCGGAAAAAAAGAACGTGACATGCGGATACTTTTCTGTCTCCGCAATTCGGATCTGCTTTTTGTTATTTGCCTCCATAACTTCGCCGAGTGTTTGGGTGAGGTCTTCCTTTACAAACACTACTTGCACGTCTTTGAACGTCTCATCGTAGCTAGTCATGGTCACGTAATGTAAAGGCAGTGGCCTCATGTCGTAATCTTCAAACTCTTTCTGCGTCAGCGCAATCGTGATCTCCCGGCCGCGATCCGTACGGAAATTGAAGCATATCACGACATCGTCCGGTTGAATAACCGCCAGAGGCTGGTTATTCGAATCAACTCTTACTATTGGTCTTATAAATTCGTCTGTTACGCCCTCGGCGTACGAATCCTTAATTGCAGCAGGAATGTCAGTTGCCGGTTTACCTGTTCCTTTAACCAAAAGATCGTATGCCAGCTTAACCCGTTCCCAACGGTTATCCCGGTCCATGGCATAATATCGGCCGATCGCCGAAGCGATCGTTCCGGCAGAGTTTGCAAGGTGACCTTCGAGATCTTGAATGAAGCCCAGTCCGGAGTTTGGATCCGTATCGCGCCCATCCATAAAAGCGTGGATGAATACTTTACTAACGTCGTTTTCTTTTGCGGCATCACACAGAGCCTTCAGGTGATTAATGTGAGAGTGAACCCCGCCGTCTGAAACCAGGCCGATAAGATGAACGTTCTTGTTCTGGGCGGAGGCGTATTCGAAGGCGGTCTTTAATACCGGGTGTTTCCCGAGTTCACCAGCCCTGGCAGCTTTGTTGATCCGGCCGAGCTCCTGATAAACGATCCTTCCGGCACCTAAATTCATGTGGCCCACTTCGGAGTTTCCCATTTGTCCCTCCGGCAAACCAACGGCTTCCCCCGAGGCCTGAAGCTTCGAATTGGGACAGGTGCTGATAAGATGATCGAAGAAAGGTGTATTTGCCTTCTTTATTGCATCAGACGAGGCAACATTTCCGTAGCCCCATCCATCGAGTATCATTAGAACCGCTTTCTTATTTTCCACGCACAAATATACACCACACCGTTTAAAAACGGCTCGTTTGGTCTGATTATGGAGCGTAATGTGATGTTATTTTATTGCAAAAAGGTAATGAAAGGTAATAAGTAGTAATTTCGGCTTTCATATTATGGAGTTAGATAAAGAAATACTTGACGATTTTGTAACCCGTGCCTTAAATGAAGACGTGGCAGACGGAGATCATACATCCCGGGCAACGATTCCGGCAGGTACCATGGGTAAGGCCAAACTTCTGATCAAGGAAGACGGAGTACTGGCAGGAGTGGAAGTTGCCGAATTCATTTTTTCAAAGGTGGATCCGGATCTGGAGGTGGAGGTTCTGATCCGCGATGGTTCTACCGTTAAAAAAGGGGATGTCGCTCTATACGTGACAGGAAGTGCGTATTCCATTCTCGTTGCCGAGCGGCTTGTATTGAATACCATGCAGCGCATGAGTGGTATTGCAACTATAACTCGTCGGATCACGCGATCAATGGCGGAGACCGGAACCAAAGTTCTGGATACCAGAAAAACAACGCCGAATATGCGCTTCCTGGAGAAGCTGGCCGTTAAGATCGGGGGAGGAGTGAACCACCGCTTTGGTCTTTATGATATGATCCTGATCAAGGACAATCATGTTGATTACGCAGGTGGTATTGCCAATGCGCTTAAAGCCACCCATAAGTATTTGCGCGACAATATGCTGACGATACCAATCGAGATCGAAGTGCGTAGCCTCGCCGAATTGGAGGAAGTGATCAATATTGGCGGTATTGATCGCATTTTACTCGATAATTTTGATTTTGACTCGCTGAAACAGGCGGTGGAACTAGTGAACGGCCAATTCGCCACAGAAGCGTCCGGAGGCATTACCGAAGAGAATGCAGCGGATTATGCCAGATGCGGTGTTGATTACATCTCTTTGGGTGCTTTAACGCACTCGGTTAAGAGTCTGGATATGAGTTTAAAAGCGGTATAAGGGGAAAAAAGACCGCCTCGAACGGGGAAGAGGTTGACGCGTTTTTAGTATAATTGCACCCGAATGATATCCATTTATTCGATTTCAGCACTTCTTGCAGCATATCTGTTTGGCTCAATTCCATCATCGGTTTGGGTGGGGCAGGCCTTTTACGGGATAGATGTGAGGGAATATGGCAGCGGTAATGCAGGTGCTACCAATACGTTCCGCGTACTGGGTAAGAAAGCCGGAATTACCGTTATGATCATGGATATTCTGAAAGGGTGGACCGCTACCAATCTTGTGCACCTTATAGGCCTCTCCGTAACCGGTCCGCAAAATTCTGTTCAGTTTGTTAACTATCAGCTCGCTTTAGGGATCACCGCTGTGATGGGCCATCTGTTTCCCATCTTTGCCGGTTTCAGGGGTGGTAAGGGCATTGCAACACTTTGCGGCATGATTTTAGCCGTGCATACCGAAGCAGCACTTCTTTGCGTGCTCGTTTTTTTGATCGTTCTTTTTTTATCTAAATACGTGTCTCTGAGTTCAATTATGGCTGGTTTCACATTTCCGCTCAGTATCATCTTTGTGTTCCATTCGCCGGTAAGGTCGATGCTCCTGTACGGGATGTGCATCTGCATCCTGATTCTGGTAACACATCAAAAGAACATTGAGAGATTGCTGAAAGGAAAAGAATCAAAGGTCAGCTTCTTTCGTAAGAAAACCGCATAGATCAGCCGCCTGTTGTTAAGTAATAACAAACACACGACTATGAAAAATATCAAAAGAATACCTCTGATACTCTTTATTGTGGTATTTACCGCTTGTTCTACGGTGCCGTTGACGGGACGCAAACAGTTTAATTTAGCCAACTCCGAGGCATTACGGCAACAGGCCGCACAGGCATATCAGCAGTTTTTATCTGACCCGTCAACAAAGGTCGTATCATCCGGGACAGATGCCCAGCGTGTCAGGACCGTTGGCAATCGTATTGCGGCTGCCATTGAAAGGTATTTAAACCAGAATGGGTACGGCGATCAGTACCAGTTCGACTGGCAGTTTACATTGGTACAAAGCAAGGACATCAATGCATGGTGTATGCCCGGAGGAAAGGTGGCTGTATATACAGGTATCCTGCCCGTAACGCAGACCGAGGCGGGACTGGCAACTGTCATGGGCCATGAAATCGCACATGCGATTGCGCGCCATACTGAAGAGCGCTATTCCCAGGTGGCGGGAGCGCAGGTTCTTGGCGGTGTCGTCGGAGCTACAACCGGATCTCAAACGATGGTGGATCTTTACGGTCTGGGAGGGCAATTGGCATTATTACGCTATGGCCGAAAGCAGGAAACAGAAGCCGACCGGTTAGGATTGATCTTTATGTCGATGGCCGGATACAATCCTGAAGCTGCTGTTAGCTTCTGGCAGCGGATGTCGCAGGCGAAACAGGGTGGAGCTCCTCCTGAATTCTTAAGTACTCACCCCAGTGACGAAAGCCGTATCGCTGAAATTCAGCGGCGGTTACCAGAGGCGAGGCAGTATTATAAAAAGTGAAACTGGATCCGGCCAATGCCGGATCTTTTTATTTCAGGATGGTTTTGATGGCAGAAGCTTTTAAAAGGCATTCCTGATATTCCCGCGACGGATCTGCTTCATACGTTATTGCGCTGCCGACCTGAAACGAAAGGTACTTCCTGGTTGCGTTGTAAAGGATTGTACGGATGATCACATTGAAATCGAAATCGCCCCCGGGAGAAAAATAGCCCACTGCCCCTGAATACACACCTCTTTTTGCGCGTTCATATTGTTCGATAAACTCCATTGCCCTTACTTTCGGGGCGCCGGTCATAGAGCCCATCGGAAAAGTATTCCTGATAATGTCAGCATTCGCCAGTTTTGGATCAGCTTCGCAAACCACTGTCGAGATCATCTGATGAACCTGTTTGAAACTGTAGACGCCGAATAACTCTTCAACGGCTACTGATCCGGGCGCGGCACATCTGGTGAGGTCGTTGCGCACCAGGTCAACGATCATGACGTTTTCGGCTTGTTCTTTCTGGTCTTTGCGGAGCATTTCCCTGTTCAGCGCATCCGTTTCCGGATCCTGACCCCGTGGTGCCGTGCCCTTTATCGGCTGTGAGATAAGCTTGTTTCCCCGTTTGCGCAGATATCTTTCTGGTGTGGCTGATATGATATATTTATCGCGAAGTCTGAAGAAGTTGGCAAACGGTGTTGGGGATGCTGCATTCAACTGCCGGAACATCGCCAGGGGATTGATAGAAGCGCCCTCCGCGTAGAACTCCTGGCAGAGGTTCACCTCATAAATATCGCCCCTTAAAATATGTTGTTTAAGGTGTTCAACTGTTTTTAGATATGTTGCCTCAGAAAATCGTGAACGGGTTTTGAACGACTTCGTTTCGTCAGTTGAGATCTCCTTTTGCTGCCCGTTTATCTCGTTGAACAGCAATTCAGGTTCCTCCGAATCAATATATACCTCTGTCCCCTTTAATAAGATCAGGTGCTGAGGTACAAAAAAATAAAGATCGGGAAAATCAAGGTTGTCCGGATTCTCAGAGGACAGGTGTTCAATCTCATTTTTAAGATCATACCCGAAGTAGCCGAGTTTATAGCCGTCATGTTCAGCTAAAAAGTCGTTCAACTGAGTAAATGCATTTCCTGCGTTAGCCTGAACCTGATATTTGCTTCCTGCTGCGATCAGAACATCAAACGACGAGTAACGGTCGGTGTATTGATTGGAATCAAAATAGCACGCCGTATCAAACAAAGAAGCCCATTGAAGGGCTCTCTGTTTAAAATCCGAAATGTCATGTTTCTGAAATTTTTGCAAGGGTTATTACGGCTTCTGGCCCGTTAATTCAGGATCAGCGTTTGAACACGGTCAGGACCAACCGACAGATACTTCACCGGGACTTCCAGATGTTTTTCCAGATAGGCGATATAAGCTTGTAATCTTTCGGGGATCTGATCTGTTGACCGAACCTGGGTCAGGTCCTCGCTCCAGCCCGGGATGGCTTCATAAACCGGTTCGGGAAGGACGGCGTTGATATCATATGGCATGTAATCGATCACCTCGCCGTTATAACGGTAGTGGGTACATGCATAAATTGTATCAAATTCACTTAAAACGTCCGCTTTCGTCATCACCAGCTCAGTAACGCCATTCAGCATGATAGCATATTTTAATGCCGGAAGATCGATCCACCCACAACGCCTCGGACGGCCGGTGGTAGCGCCAAATTCGTGACCGACCTTTCTTAACTCTTCGCCGGTTTCATCGTGCAGTTCAGTTGGGAACGGGCCGCCGCCAACACGCGTACAGTAAGCTTTGAAGATCCCTATCACATTGCCAATGTTTCGCGGAGCTACTCCCAATCCTGTGCAGGCACCAGCAGTGGTAGTGTTCGAAGAGGTCACAAAAGGGTACGAGCCGAAATCGATATCGAGCATGGTGCCTTGTGCGCCTTCTGCTAATACGGTTTTCCCTTCTTTGAGGTACTGATTGACGAAGTGCTCGCTATCCACCTGAGGGATGGTTTTTAACAGTTCAACTGCCTCGAAGAATGCCGCTTCTCTTTCAGAAAAATCGGAGATCTCCCCATAATGGATCAGGATGGATTTATGCTTATCAACCAGTTTTTGATACCGGTCTTTGAAATCCGGAAGGGCGGTATCTCCGACACGTAAACCGTTACGGCCTGTTTTATCCATGTACGTGGGGCCAATACCTTTAAGTGTTGAACCGATCTTGCCTTCTCCCATCTTACTTTCCGATGCAGCATCGAGAAGCTGATGCGTTGGTAAAATAAGGTGTGCTTTTCTCGCGATCGCCAGTTTTTTCTCTGCTACCGGATCGAAGCCGTTCTTTTTGAGGTTGTCGAGTTCCCGCTTTAATATGATCGGGTCAATAACCACTCCGTTTCCGATGAGGTTCATGGTGTCTTTGTTGAAGATCCCTGAAGGAATGGTATTAAGAACATATTTCTGGTTGTCAAACTCAAGCGTATGACCGGCATTCGGGCCTCCCTGAAAGCGCGCGATAAGGTCGTATTCCGGACTTAGAACGTCCACAATTTTTCCCTTGCCTTCGTCGCCCCACTGCAGGCCTAACAATACATCAACTGGCATTATGTTAAAGGAGTATGATTAAAGATTAATTATTATTTACGTATGAGTCACAGTGACCGCCCTTGAGTTTCGCGCAGTTACCGTATAAGTTGAGCGAGTGGTGTTTGATATCGAACTTGAGCAGGTCGCCCATCATGGACTGGATCTGTCCGATGCGGGGATCGCAAAACTCGACCACCTTGCCGCAATCCAAACAGATGATATGGTCGTGCTGCTTATATCCGTATGATTTTTCGAATTGCGCCATGTTCTTGCCAAACTGGTGTTTGGTTACCAGGTCGCATGCAACGAGCAATTCGAGGGTGTTGTAAACTGTCGCCCTGCTCACGCGGTACTTCTTGTTTTTCATGTGGATATACAACGACTCCACATCGAAGTGATCCGTACGTGAGTAGATCTCCTCAAGAATGGCAAACCGCTCCGGCGTCTTGCGCAGGTTTTTATTTTCAAGGTAGGCCTCGAAAATTTTTTTCACCATGTCTGTTGTTTCTTGTCCCGGCATATCTTTTTATATGGCGATCAAAGTTATCTAAAAATAAGTGAATGTTAAATCCTGATTTC
>DASWXL010000112.1:0-2472 GCA_036405495.1 Sphingobacteriaceae bacterium
ACCTGTTATCCCGGGCTTTACAATTTGACTTTCTGACACAGGAGGAAGGTGTTTTTCTGTTCCAGCATGCGGCTACTGCAGAGCTGATGCATGTGGCCAATGAGCTGCGCAAAATGCAGGTGCCTCACGGCAAGGTAACCTGGCAGATCGACCGCAATGTGAATACGACCAATGTATGTATTGCAAACTGTAAATTTTGCAACTTTTTCAGGAGGCCGGGCCATGCGGAGAGTTATATCACGGACATCGAAACATATAAACAGAAAATAGACGAGACCTTACGCTTTGGCGGCGATCAGTTACTGCTTCAGGGCGGCCACCACCCGGATCTGGGTCTTGAGTTCTATATAAACTTGTTCAAACAACTTAAAGAGCTTTACCCAACACTGAAATTACATTCGCTCGGACCTCCGGAAATCGCGCATATCGCCAAACTGGACAATCTTAGTCATATCGAAGTGTTATCCGCTTTAAAAGATGCCGGATTAGATTCCCTTCCGGGGGCAGGTGCCGAGATCCTGAACGACCGGGTAAGACGGTTGATATCAAAAGGCAAGTGCGGTGGCCAGGAATGGCTTGACGTAATGCGTGCCGCTCATCAGTTGAACCTTCCAACATCTGCCACGATGATGTTCGGTCATGTGGAAACCATTGAGGAGCGGTTCGAACATCTGGTTTGGATCAGACAGGTGCAGTCAGAAAAGCCGGACGGAACTTACGGCTTTACCGCCTTTATACCATGGCCATTCCAGGACGATGGAACGTTGCTTAGAAAAGTCAGGGGAATTACCAACCAGGTGAGCGGCGACGAATATATCAGAATGATCGCCCTAAGCCGCATTATGCTGCCTAATATTAAAAACATTCAGGCTTCGTGGCTGACCATAGGAAAATCGGTTGCGCGTATCTGCCTGCATGGCGGCGCCAATGACTTTGGTTCTATAATGATTGAGGAAAATGTGGTTTCTGCGGCCGGAGCTCCTCACCGGTTTACCTCAAAAACCATTCAGGATGCTATACGGGAAGCTGGATTTGAACCGCAATTGCGTAATCAGAAATACGAATTCCGTGATCTTCCGGCGATGGAAGAACAAGTTATAAATTATTAATAATAACTATTAGGGTCGATCCAATGACGCTCACCGCCTTAATTG
Organism: Sphingobacteriaceae bacterium; assembly: GCA_036405495.1. Lineage (GTDB taxonomy): Bacteria > Bacteroidota > Bacteroidia > Sphingobacteriales > Sphingobacteriaceae > DASWTL01. The sequence continues at coordinate 1,155 of DASWXL010000112.1, forward strand.
TGGATGATGAAGAATACAGCAGAAAATCATTGTTCTTTTTGCTGGATGATTATTGTCCGGCTGTGGAAGTAACGGGATTGGCTAAATCCGTTGAAGAGGCCAGAGAGTTTCTCTTCCATAACACGGTGGATATCATCTTTCTGGATATCGCAATGCCGAAACAAAACGGCTTTGAACTTTTACCGCACATCGAAAACAACCGAACCGCGGTGATCTTTGTCACGGCTTATGATCAGTACGCATTAAGAGCACTGAAAGCGAGTGCCGTGGATTACCTGCTTAAGCCAATTGATATAGAAGAACTAAAAATTGCGGTGACTAAAGCCGCTGAAAGAAAGGCGCAAAAGCGGGATGACCAAACAAGTACATCAGCAATAAACATTCTGACGGAAAACCTTAATGAGAAAAAAGAACTGAGTAAGCTGACCATTCAGCACACTCAGGGGTTTCATATAGTCGACATTTCAGATATCATGTACATCGAGGCAGATAGCAATTACTCTGCACTGTATTTGAAATCGAATGAAAAGATCGTAGCCTCGAAGCCGTTAAAGGACTTCGAGGAAATACTCCTCACTGACAATTTTGTCAGAATACATAAATCGATCATTCTAAATCTTAATTACCTGAAAAACTATTCTACGGCTAACGGCTTTTTTGTCAGACTAAGTAACAATAAAGAGCTGCCTGTATCCAGGCGACGATCAGCCGACTTCTCAGACAAACTACGGGAGTATTTTACTTAAACCATGCAGCTGAGACGATTGTTATACTCTTTTCGTTTGATGATCGTTCTGATCGTCCTCGCTTCGGTCACACACCATGCCGCAGGACAGACCTTAAACTTTAAACAGTTTACTGTAAACAATGGGCTTCTAAGCTCTACCGTATACTTTACCTATCAGGACAGCAAAGGCTATATGTGGTTTGCCACCGAAGCCGGGGTAAACCGCTTTGACGGAAGGACATTTGAATCATTTACGGTAGATGACGGACTTTCTGACAATGAGATCTTATGGATCCAGGAAGACTCGCAGCACCGCATCTGGTTCCTGACATTAAGCGGGCAGCTCAGTTTTTACAAAAACGGGAAATTTTATAATCCGTCGAATCATCCGCTACTTAAGAAAGCAGTAACGAGATCCAGCTTTGTATCATTCTTCGAAGATTCTAAAAAAAGGATCTGGCTGGGCACCAACCAGCAGGACGTCGTAATGATTGGAAATTCAAGAGTTACGCACTACACGCTGCCATCAAAGCTCTTGCTGGCAAACAGCTTTGTTGTCGAAGATAATAATGGCACGATCTGGGTATTAAA
>DASWXL010000113.1:0-10521 GCA_036405495.1 Sphingobacteriaceae bacterium
CCCATACTATTTTATCACTTTTCATATTGGTTTAAGTTAAAGGGTGATCGTCTGATGATGTTGCATCTGAAACGTTCGGGTCGTTCTGCGGCTTCGCATCGGCCTCCGTCGGTACATACGTTTTCTTTCCTGCTTTTGAGATGAGAAGAACCCCTAAAGCGATTATTGCGATTGGCCATAACCTTCCAAGGTCGAACCACTCGGGCACAATATCGAATTCCTCGAGTAAAAAGTATCCGCCTAAAGCAAGAAGGATCAGACCGGCGATCAACCTGCCATTGCCGTTGCCGCGTGGACTTTCTTTGGTCATGTACGGCGGGGGCGGAACAGACTGACCGGCAGCCGGTCCTGAAGCGCTGCCAAAACCCCGGTCCTCATATACCCGATAATCAGTATTGTATGAGGAAAAGTTAGGGCGAAACGGCTTTGGAGGAACAACGATCCATAAAATAAGATAGATCAGAACCCCCGAAAACCCAAAAATGGCGGCAAAAACAAAGATGATACGCATCCACGTTACGTCCATCTCAAAATAATCGGCTAACCCGGAACAAACGCCGGCCAGCATCTTATCGTTCTCATTACGATAAAGTCTCTTTTCCATGGTATTTTCTTTTAAGGTGTGTTAAATATTGCCTTGTGTCGGTCTGATGATTATTTCATCAATGTTACCACCCTTCGATGCCGCCAGGCATGTCATTACTGCGTCTGCGATGTCGTTGGCATCTACAAACCGGTCCGGAGGAAGCGTTGTTCCCGTCCACGAACCGGTCAGTGTTGATCCGGGCAGTATTGCTGTAACCTTAACGCCATAGGCCATCAGTTCCTCACGCAATACTCTTGTTAGACCAAGCAATGCAAACTTTGTTACAGAATATGAACCAGCCGTTACAACCGGATTTAAGGCAGCTATCGAACAGATATTAATGATATGTCCGGACCGCCGGTCCTTCATCAGGTTACCGAAGGTTCTGCACAGAAAGTGCGGCGCGGATACGTTAACGGCCAGCTGCTGTTGCAGTACATCAGCCCCTTCGCTCAGCACCGTTGCCGGAATGAACAGTCCGGCGTTATTGATGAGAACATCGATGTGCCCGGTGTGCGACAAAACAAATTCAGTAAAGGCCGATAATTGCGCCTGATCGCCAACATCAGTTGCTTTGATGAATACTGACACGTCCGGAAAAGCCGCCAGCAATTCCTCCCAGAATTCTTCAAGCTCCGCCTGGTTTCGTGCGCATAAAAAAAGATCATACCGACTTGCGGCTAACTTCCCGGCAATAGCTCTGCCCATTCCCTTTGTTGCACCGGTAATAATTGCGTTCATATTTTCTTATAAATGTGTATGTGAAATTAACACGAGAAATTGACATCACACAATTTCCTGTCCGGATAGTTTAAGTGAGACATATCATTATTCACTTGATTAATTCTTAATATTGCACAGGATCTACACTGAATGTTCACAGCATTAGGCAAATACATCTTACTACTCAAGGCTGTTTTCCGCCGTCCCGAAAAATGGAACATTTATCGCAAAGAGATCTTCAGGGAGATGAACTCTATCGGAGTGAATTCATTGGGGATCATTTCCATTATTTCGGTGTTTCTTGGAATGGTTACCACTGTTCAGACGGCCTACCAGCTTGTTAGCGATCTTATTCCGAAATCCATTATCGGCCTGATCGTCCGCGACTCGACCATCTTAGAGCTTAGCCCGACCATTTCAGCTATCGTCCTTGCCGGAAAGGTAGGCTCCAGTGTAGCATCGCAGATCGGCACCATGCGCGTAACCGAACAGATCGATGCGCTCGAGATCATGGGTATAAACTCACCTGGATATTTAATTCTGCCTAAAATCCTTGCTGCAGTTTTAACCATTCCACTGCTTGTTATTATTTCCATTGCACTATGTATCTGGGGCGGATACCTTGCGGGGACCTTATCAGGCGCCGTAACAGGAGCAGATTACATCATGGGAGCAACGCAGGATTTTCGGGGATTTACCGTGACGGTTTCCATGATCAAGGCTGTGATCTTTGCCTTTATCATCACGTCCGTCTCCGCATACCAGGGATTTTATACTTCAGGCGGCGCCTATGAGGTCGGCGTTTCAAGCACCAAAGGAGTTGTGATCAGCTGTATCATGATCTTATTTGCCGATTACGTTGTTGCAGAGCTTTTATTATGATCGAAGTTAAAAATATCCATAAGACGTTCGGCGAAAACCAGGTGCTCAAAGGGATTACGGCCGTTTTCCACGAAGGCAAGAACAATCTGATCATCGGCGGATCGGGATCAGGGAAAACAACTTTGTTAAAGTGTATGGTCGGCTTGCATGAACCCGACCAGGGATCGGTGATCTACGACGGTCGCGATTTTACCCGGATGAGTTTTGAAGAACGCATTGAGATCCGCAAGGAGATTGGAATGCTATTTCAGAGTTCGGCCCTTTTCGATTCCATGACCGTTGAAGAAAACATCATGTTCCCATTGAATATGTTCACTGACCAGCGGCAGCGGGAAAAGCGTGAACGTGTGAATTTTTGCCTGGAGCGCGTTAACCTGGAAGGCAAGAATAACCTTTATCCGTCGGAGCTCTCCGGTGGCATGAAAAAAAGGGTCGGAATTGCCAGGGCTATTTCCATGCAGCCAAAATATCTGTTCGTCGACGAACCCAATTCCGGTCTTGACCCTAAAACGGCCATTGTTATTGATGAACTCATTAACGAAATAACTGATGAGTATAAGATCACGACGGTCGTGGTTACCCACGACATGAATTCCGTTATGGGTATCGGCGAAAACATCATCTATCTGTACGACGGCCAGAAGTGGTGGGAAGGTTCAAATAAGGAAATTGCCAGAACAGACAACAGGGAGCTGAACGATTTTGTATTCGCCAGCAAGTTCATGGAAGCCGGGAAAGACAAACTTTAGCTCCTTAATGCTTAATGATGAATGTTTAATGACAACTGCAATCAACATCAAAAATCAAGAATTCGAAAATTTATAATTGCCGTTAAGCGTTTAAATCTCATTTTTGCACCATGATCCAACTCCTTACTCCTGCGCACTGGAAAGATTACGAACTGATTGATTGCGGCGATTTCGAAAAGCTGGAAAGGTTTGGAAACGTTGTATTAATAAGACCCGAGCCGCAAGCCGTCTGGCGCAAATCATTACCGGAAAGCGAGTGGACCAAACAACACCATATCCGCTTCAAAGGACGGTCAGCCACATCAGGCGACTGGATCAAAAAAAACAACAAAACTCCCGACCGCTGGCATATTACCTACCAGAATGACGATGTTCAGATCCGGTTCCGACTCGGATTGACGTCTTTCAAACATCTCGGCATTTTCCCCGAGCAGGCGGTAAACTGGGACTTTATCAGCAGCTGCGTTAAGAAGTTTAAGACTCCGCAGCCAAAAGTGCTTAATCTGTTCGCCTACACCGGCGGTGCCTCCCTGATATCACAGGCGGCCGGCGCAGACACCACCCATGTTGATTCAATAAAGCAGGTGGTAACCTGGGCAAACGAAAATCAGGAACTTTCCGGCCTTAACAATATTCGCTGGGTTGTTGAAGATGCCCTCAAGTTTGTAAAGCGCGAGATCAAACGCGGCAAAAAGTACAACGGCATCATTCTCGATCCGCCGGCTTATGGCCACGGCCCAAATGGTGAAAAGTGGAAGCTGGAAGACCACATTCAGGAAATGATGGGCGATGTAGTGCAGCTCTTGGATTCAGACGAGCATTTTCTGATCCTGAACACCTATTCGCTCGGATTTTCGTCAGTGATCGTCGAAAACCTCATCAGATCATCTTTCCCGCAGGCGCAGAACCTGGAGACCGGCGAATTATACCTGCAGGCATCAGCCGGAAGCAAGCTCCCGCTCGGCGTTTTCGGCAAGTTTTTCAAAGGCGCATAAGCGTGGATATCTTTTCCTTGCTAAACAACTTTCCTTGAAGTATTTTGCTGAAAATTTCCGGGGTTAAGGGGAAACATCCATCGAATTTTTATTGGTTCAATCCTGAAACTGTCAACGGTTCATTGCCGTATGAGTAATACGCCCGGTTTAGCGAGCAAATAGAGAAAGGGATACATAGTTAATGATGAAGTTTAGAAAAGCTGCCTTACTGGCGGGATTGGCCGCCATGAGTGCTGCCGTGAGCAATTGTACTGAGGCTACCTCAAAAGCAGAAGCGGAAACGAAGACAAAGACAACAACAAAAGCGCAGGTCTTGGGAGCGACAATGGAAAACCCGGCAGTCAACGAACCCGCAAATACGCTTCCTCCAATAGACAGCGCCCAATACGATCAGAAGAACATAGAAATGGCCAATGGCGATACCACTGGCAAATGGCCGGTCAGAAACATGCCATACCCTTCTGCAGGAGCCATTCTGCCGAATAAGAGGATCATCGCCTATTACGGTAATCTGTATTCAAAACGCATGGGTATCCTCGGCGAATTTCCTCCTGAAGAAATGCTTGCAAAACTTGACCAGGAAGTAAAGGCATGGGAAAAAGCCGATCCTAAGACCCCCGTGCAACCGGCATTGCATTACATTGCCGTTGTAGCACAGGGCGACCCGGGTAAAGATGGCAAGTTTCGCTTCCGGATGCCTTCAAAACAGATCGACTCGGTGATGACCATCGCAAAGATGCGTCCGAATATGATCGTATTTCTGGATATTCAGGTTGCCCTCAGTACTATTCAGGACGAACTTCCGCTGCTTGAGAAATACCTGAAGCTTCCTAATGTGCATTTAGGTATCGATCCGGAATTTTCCATGAAAGGCGGAGCTAAACCGGGTTCGAGGATCGGAACGTACGATGCGGCGGATATTAACTATTGTTCAGATTATCTGGCCAAACTCGTTAAGGAGCATAATCTTCCGGCCAAGATCTTTGTCATTCACCGCTTTACCAAAAAGATGGTGACCAACTACCAGAATATCAAACTTCGTCCGGAGGTACAGGTGGTCATGCACATGGATGGCTGGGGCGAGCCGGAATTAAAAAAAGGCACCTACCGCCATTTCATCTACTCGGAACCGGTTCAGTTCACCGGATTTAAGCTTTTCTACAAGAACGACCTTAAGAAAGCGCCAAACAGGTTAATGACACCCGAAGAATTGTTGAAACTGAAACCGAATCCGGTTTATATTCAGTATCAATAGGCACAATAAATCCCATCAATTGAGCCCCTGAAAGCTTTCAGGGGCTCAATTGATTTAGAGACCTTGTTCGGTTTTCATTCGGTCATCCTACGTCTTTAAGCCTGTTTACCGAACAAGGTACGACCGGGGTATCAGCAATGCCGCCGTTTGCCTTAGAAACTAAAGCTGACGCGGCTTTCAGGATTATCAAGCTTGGTGCTCTTTCTGTTTCCTTTTACGGTTACATGCAACATATTTACCTGAGAAGCATGCTCATCAAAAAGGATATCATTCACGATCTCAATTGTCGACACCTTCCCTATTTTAGGCACTTCAAAATAGCACCAGGCACCGTCCTCCTCGATCTCATAACCCAGGTAATTCATCTTTACCAGTTTGCCGTTCACTTTCAATAGCAAGTGTCTGCCAAGATAATCGTTAATAAGACGATCCACCTGCTTCCGGTCGGCCGGCTTCAGAATATCGATCTTAGTCTTGTATTTCGCTTCCAGCGCACTCTCAAAATCATCGAAAAACAGCTTACTGCTAACCTCTATGCTCCGTGATCTTTCATTGTGCCGGATGTCGGTAACAGAAACGTAGAACGGATGGAAAAAATTGAGAAAAACGGTCAGAATAAGTTGTAACATATTTAACAAATAACGCAATTCAATGCGATTTTTGAATGAAAAACGTTATCATTAGCAAAAAATTACAACACAACCTTGTTACAAGATTTCGGATTATACTTTGAACTGGGCTGGCAGCATATCCTGGACTTAGAAGGATATGATCATATTCTCTTTGTTTCAGTGCTGTGCGGCATCTATCTTTTAAAAGACTGGCGGAAAGTATTGTTACTGGTAACCGCATTTACAGTCGGTCACTCCATAACGCTGGCATTAAGTGTTTTTGATAAGATAAGTGTCGATTCTGCACTTATTGAATTTCTAATCCCCGTTACCATTGTCACAACGGCCGGCTTCAACATATTGAACAAGAACTTTTCCCAAAAGAACCTGACGTTTAATTACATGATGGCCCTGATCTTCGGACTGATTCACGGAATGGGGTTTTCAAACTATCTTAAAAGCCTGCTGGGAAGAGATACTTCAATAATCAATGAATTACTGGCGTTCAATGTCGGGCTCGAGTTCGGGCAGATCGTCATTGTACTCTTTATTCTTATTCTTTCATTTTTAGCCGTTCAGCTTCTGAGTGTCAAGCGAAGGGAATGGAACCTGTTCCTTTCCTCAGCCATATTTGGCATCGCTTTTCTAATGGCGGTAGAACGTTTTCCAAACTTTTAATCAACCAAACGAGAAATACTATGAGAGCCCGCATTTTTTTACTGTTATCCTGCATATCGCTTTCAACTTTCGCTCAGAATACCCAAAACAATCCCGGCTCCAATCACGGGAATAAATTTGAACAACTGGGCACGATCATTCAGGATCCCAACATGTATCGTTCTGCCTCCGGCGCCCCCGGCCCGGAATACTGGCAGCAACGGGCAGATTACGACATCAACGTTGAGCTCGATGACGTAAAGCAGCGCATCAACGGATCAGAAACCGTTACCTATTACAATAACTCACCGGATCCGCTCACCTACATCTGGCTGCAGCTGGATGAGAATGAACACCATCCTGAAAGTGATAATCAGAAGTTCGACGGAAGTACCATTAAAGATAAAATGACCGCAAAGGACCTTCAGGGAATCCTTGGTCACGGAAAAGATCTTGGCGTAAAGATCCTGAAGGTAACCGATGGAGGCAACTCAGATCTTAAATACACCATTAACCAGACCATGATGCGGATCGAGCTTCCGCGAACTCTTAAACCGGGTGAAAAGTTTGTATTCAAAGTATCGTGGTATTACAACATCGGCGACCGGATGTCTGTAGGCGGACGTGGCGGATATGAATATTTCGCTGAGGACGGCAACTACCTATACACTATTGCGCAGTGGTATCCGCGTCTTGCCGTTTATTCAGACTTCCAGGGATGGCAGAACAAACAATTCACCGGAAGGGGTGAGTTTGCCCTTGTCTTTGGCAACTATAAAGTAAACATCACGGCGCCCGCCGACCATATCATTGGTGCAACCGGCGAGTGCCAGAACTACTCACAGGTACTCTCTTCTACGCAGCTTAACCGCTGGAAGCAGGCTCAGACCGCTAAAGAGCCCATCGAAATAGTTACGTTGGCCGAAGCAAAGGCAGCCATGCAGAAAAAGGCATCCGCAAAGAAAACATGGACCTACGTGGCCGAGAATGTGCGCGACTTTGCCTTTGTGTCTTCCCGCCGGTTAGTCTGGGATGCAATGGCAACACATATCGACGGAAAGAAAACCATGGCGATGTCATACTATGGACCGGAAGCTTATCCGCTGTACAACCGCTACTCTACTAAAGTAGTGGCGCACACCCTTAAGGTTTATTCAAAACATACCATTCCTTATCCGTATCCGGTTGCCATCTCCGTTGAAGCAGCGAATGGTATGGAATATCCGATGATCTGCTTTAATTACGGACGTGCCGAAAAAGACGGCACCTACAGCGAGGCGATCAAATACGGCATGATCGGCGTGATCATCCACGAAGTAGGACACAACTTCTTCCCGATGATCGTAAACTCTGATGAGCGTCAGTGGACGTGGATGGATGAGGGGCTAAACACATTTTGCCAGTTCCTTGCAGAGCAGGAATGGGATAACAATTACCCGTCACAACGAGGTCCGGCGCATAAGATAGTGGATTACATGAAGCTGCCAAAAGATCAGCTTGAGCCGGTGATGACCAATTCGGAGAACATCATCAACTTCGGACCGAATGCTTATGCCAAGCCCGCCACCGCGCTGAACATACTCCGTGAAACGGTAATGGGCCGCGAACTATTTGATTATGCGTTCAAAGAATATGCACGTCGCTGGGCGTTTAAGCATCCTACCCCCGCCGACTTTTTCAGAACAATGGAAGATGCATCTGCCGTTGATCTCGACTGGTTCTGGAGAGGCTGGTTCTATTCCACCGATCCGGTTGATATTTCACTGGATGATGTTCGGCATTTCCGCATGAACGTTGATCCTGTCACCGCCAGTACCGAAAATCAGAAGAATTATCGACAAAACGAGTACAACATCGGGCGGGAAAGAAACCGAAACGCAGGTCTTAAGTTCGCGGTGGAACAAGACACAACCTTGAACGACTTCTACAATAAGTTTGATCGTTTCGCGGTATCCGACCAGTCAAAAGAGGAGTTCCGCAAGTATTATAACTCCCTCTCAGCTGAAGAAAAGAAACTTTACGACAGCAAAAAGAACTTCTATGAACTGGACTTCACCAACGTTGGCGGCCTGGTAATGCCGATCATCCTGGAATGGACCTTCAGCGATGGAACAAAGGAGATCGAAAAAGTTCCGGCCTATATCTGGCGCAAAGACGAGAATAAGGTAACCAAGGTATTTGCCAAAGATAAAACCGTGACTGCCATTAAACTTGATCCTTTCCGCGAAACGGCAGATATCAACGAAAATAACAACAGCTGGCCGCGACAGGCAGTCCCGTCGCGCTTTGAGTTATTTAAACAACAAGGTACGGTCAGAGGCACTTCTACTGGAACTAATCCAATGCAGGAAGCGAGAAGGCAACAATAGAGAACAACTTTTTCACCTAAAACCTATAAGGCTAAACCTTATAGGTTTTTTTATGGTTAAAACAATATGGCATTAAAAACCGCAACCTTTGGAGGCGGATGTTTCTGGTGTACAGAGGCGGTCTTCCAGAATTTGAAGGGAGTAAGAAAAGTAGTATCCGGCTATATGGGTGGCACTACCCGGAACCCTACCTACATGGAAATTTGCAATGGCGATACCGGCCATGCCGAGGTGATCCAGGTAGAGTACAATGATGATGAAGTATCATTTGACGATCTGCTCCTCGTATTCTTTAAAACCCACAACCCAACCACGCTGAACCGTCAGGGAAATGACGTGGGAACGCAATACAGGTCGGTCGTCTTTTATCATGACCAGGAGCAGAAACAGCAAGCCCATGATATGATCGACCGCTTAACAAAGGAACTGGTATACGACAAACCCATCGTCACTGAAGTTTCCCCGGTATCGGACTTCTATAAAGCTGAAGACTATCACCAGAACTACTATAGCGATAACCCCAATAAGCCCTATTGCGCATTTGTCATACAGCCCAAGCTGCATAAGTTCATGGAAGAGTTTAAGGAGCAGACCAACGGCTAAAACAAGCCGATCTGCCCCTTGTCGTCTATGTCTACATCCCCGGGATTCGTTATTTCGAAATCGATCTTTTTGGCCGGCTTCGCCGGCTGTGTTTCAGGGTTTACAGCCTTTTCAATAATGGCAGTTTCTGTTTCGTCTGGTTGCACGATCTCCTTTTCAGCCTCCTGGTCTTTCCTGTCTTCCTCCACGATCTCTTCCAGTGAAACCTCCGGTACCGGATCAGGTACATCTTCAGGATCATCATGCTCAGCGATCAGCTCAATGGTTTTAACCTCATGCTGAGTTAACCTGTTGCCCTGAGCCTTCATACCTTTCACATCGATCACATCTGCTAAATTAAGCTCAATGGTTTCAGGAGTTAACGATTTACCTTTTAACTGATCCACACTGACAACCGGTTGGGCAGCCCCTGAAATGAGGATCATCTTAGAGCCCGGCTCTTCACTGATGACACTAGTCTTTTTGCCTATGGCAATATTTTCAAACGTGAATCGCTTAACCAGATGATTCTTTGACTTACCATCGAAATGGACAACCGTATAGACCTTCTCCGGCTCATACTTCTCCATCATTACCAGATGATCGTCAAAGTGATTGCTCAGGTCGAAGCTCGTAAGTTCATACACCCCGTCTTTGTTCACCGTCAGGATCTTATCGTCGCCGTCGAACTCGCCCAGGTACTTGCCTCGCGCATCGGCGTTCAGGCGCTTCAATACATCATCAAACCAGATCTTTCTTCCGGCAAGAGTTGAAACCCCTTTTGATTTCAGGGTGACCTTCTTAACAGGATACTTGGTCACGATATTCCCCTGCGACCCGCGTCCCTTAATGGCCACCTCCGCAAAATCAATATCCATTTGCAGCTTCCGAAGCTTCGAATGCGGCTTAAGCTGAATATTGACCACTTCAGCTTCACCATTGGGATTAGCGGTGAAGTAGAGCATCTTTGACCCTTTTGAACCTTTGGTCAGATCGTATTCCTTATCGCGGGTAACTCCCAGTACAGAAAAACGCTTAACATAGGCAGTGCCCGACTGGCCGTCCTTATAGATCAGGTTATAGACCGTGCGTTCGTCATTCTTTTTGAAGAC
>DASWXL010000114.1:0-9474 GCA_036405495.1 Sphingobacteriaceae bacterium
TCAGCAGATAGAACTCCTCGGCAAGCTCCCCGAGTGTGCGATCCGCAAAGTGGGCGTTAGCTACATAATGATCTTCCTCAAACCCGGGAATTGGCGTTTTATCGTTTCGGGCGAAGCGCAGCGCGCGGTAAGTCATAATACGCTCGGTATCGATGACATGACCCAGTAACTCTTTCACGGACCATTTGCCGTCAGCGTATGCAAAATCCGCTTTTTCGTCCGGAATGGACCTAATAAATTCCGAAAACGCAGAGGCCTGCGTTTCAAGCTCATCGATCACATCATCGTCAACAGAATCGATATAATCTTTATACCATTCTGCATATTCATCAGGTTTCGGCCGGTTCATATTTTAAGCTGCTTTTTAAAATGATACGAATAGTTGTTCCTCTGCCAATTTCGGAATCTTTTACGAAAATCTGCCCACGGTGGTAATTCTCCACGATCCTTTTAGTGAGCGACAGACCCAGTCCCCAGCCCCGCTTCCGGGTTGTATATCCCGGTTGGAAGATGGTCTCGAAATTCATTCTCGAAATACCTCTGCCGGTATCTGAAACGTCGATAAAGACCTGTTCCTTGGCGAGGTTCTCGGTGATAAGCACTTCGATTTTTCCGGAATTTTCAATAGCGTTAACAGAGTTCTTCAGCAGATTTTCCAAGACCCAGTCGAAAAGATGTATGTTCAGCAGCGCCTCAACATGGTGGTCGCCCTTCACCTCGAATACGATCTTATCGCTGGTTCGAACCCGGAAGTATTCGACGAACTCGCTGACCACATCGTATACAACATGACTGATGAGTACGGGCTTGGAGCCGATCTTGGAGAAACGGTCGGCAATTATTTCAAGCCGCTTGACGTCGTTCTCCATTTCGCCGATAAGTGAATCGTCATCCGCATTGAAGCGGACCTTCAGCAACTCGATCCAGGCCATAAGCGATGAGATCGGTGTCCCGAGCTGATGGGCTGTCTCCTTGGCCAATCCAACCCAGACCTGGTTCTGCTCCGAACGCCTCGATGAGCTGAAAACAACGTACGCGACGAAAAGAAAAATAGCGATCACCGTCAACTGGATGTAGGGAAAGACCCTTAACTGCATCAACAGTGTCGAATCCTTGTAATAGACGAACCACCGCTCGTTACTGAACCTCGATAGGTTCAACGGGATAGGCGGATGCTGAAGCTTCATCTCATACAACTGAGCCCGGAAATAGGCGGTGTCATACCTCAGTCCGCTGCTTTGCGCTTCCAGGAGACTGTTCGTTTTGGTTGAATCAAGTCCCTTCCAGAATATAATGCTGTCACGTGAATCCGTAACGATCGCCGGGACCGACAAACTATCCCGAATGGAATAAATGAAGGTGATGAACTCATCGTTAATGTCAGGCATCTCGATGATATTCTGAGTTGACTTTGCCCAGACTTCCGCACGTGTCCGCTCAGCGACAGATATGTTCTTCACCAGATAATTGGTATACCACAGCGATGAGCCGGCAATGATCACGGCAAAAGCCAGCAGCAAAAATTTCCAGCGCCTTTTTTGAAGATAAGGGTTCATGCGTTCCCAAAATACAAAAATAGAAGCGGATCCTGTTGTTTGCTCCGGAATTGCTGAAACGCTAAAATCCGAAAGCTTATCTTTGCAGCATGTCAGAAGGTAAAAAAGTTCGGGTAAGGTTTGCACCCAGTCCTACAGGAGGGTTGCACCTCGGAGGAGTTCGTACGGTTTTATTCAATTATCTGTTTGCCAGAAAACACGGCGGCGATTTCATTCTCCGCATCGAAGATACCGACCAGAATCGTTATGTTGAAGGTGCAGAGCAATACATTATCGATTGTTTGAACTGGTGCGGCCTGACGCCGGATGAAGGCCCTCATGTGGGTGGCTCTTATGGCCCTTACCGCCAGAGTGAGCGGAAAGAACGCTACCGCGCGTTTGCGGAGCAACTTGTGAAAGACGGGTTTGCTTACTATGCGTTCGACACTACCGAAGAACTTGAAAAGAACCGTCGGGAAATACCCAATTTCCAGTATGGACATGCGTACAGGGCCACGTTACGCAATTCGCTTGCGTTGCCTGCAGATCAGGTCCGGGAACTGTTAGATAGCGGGGTCCCATACGTGATCCGCATCAAAATGCCGGAAGATGAAACTGTTTCGTTTACCGATATGATTCGTGGTGATGTCAGCTTTGACACTAATTTGGTGGACGACAAAGTGCTGCTTAAGGCAGACGGAATGCCAACCTACCACTTAGCAGTGGTTGTTGATGACCACCAGATGGAGATCACGCATGCATTCCGCGGTGAGGAGTGGCTGCCTTCGGCGCCGGTACATCTCTTACTATGGGACTACCTGGGCTGGAAAGCTGACATGCCGCAGTGGGCGCACCTTCCGCTGATCCTCAAACCGGACGGCAATGGTAAGCTAAGCAAACGCGATGGCGCCCGTTTAGGTTTTCCGGTTTATGCCATGAACTGGTTCGATCCTGTCTCAGGAGAGTTAACCCCCGGTTTCCGCGAGATCGGCTTTCTTCCTGAAGCGTTCAACAACCTGCTGGCTATGCTCGGCTGGAACGATGGTACGGACCAGGAGATCTTTACAGTCGACGAGCTTATTCAGAAATTTTCCATCGACCGCGTCAGCAAGGCCGGCGCGAAATTCGATTTTGAAAAAGCAAAATGGTTCAATGCCGAGTGGATCAAAAAAACGGGCGACGATGCATTGGGAGAAGAGCTGTTGAAGCAGTATCTGGAAAATATCAGGTCGGAAGAGCTGGTCGTCGACCTGACGCCGGAAGACAAAACCAGGGCGGTGAAAATTGCCGGCTTGATCAAAGACCGTTGCGTGCTGTTAACCGACCTCTGGAAACAGGGATCATTTTTCTACGAACCCCCGGTGTCGTATGACCTGGATGCGGTCAGGCCGAAGTGGAATGACCTGAAGACCGATTTTTTCCACGCATTTGGCACCATACTGAACGAATCTGATGCCTTTGATGCCGCTTTGCTTGAAGCGTCGTTCAAAGCACTGGCTGAACAAAAAGGCCTTAAAGTGGGCGAAGTGATGCTGCCATTCCGCATCATGCTGGTGGGCGGTAAATTCGGACCGCAGGTCTTTGATATTGCAGCGTTATTGGGCAAGGAGGCAACCAGGTTGAGGATCCAGGAGGGATTGAAGGCCATTATATCGTAGCGGACGCCGGCGTTTCAGTGCGGATCTTTTGTTAGCCGGGCATACTTCGTTAAACAGCCGATCGGTACGCCCGCAAAACAAACGCTTTTATCGCTCTGTTAGGAATTAGCGGTTAACGCTGCAGCTACAGGCTAATGTGATAATATGCTAATGTGATAATATGGACTATGCTGATGGAAAAAGACCGCATAATTAAGATGTTTACCGACCTTTACAACGGCAAACCATGGCTCGATGTAACCATACTTGGAAAGCTGAAGGGCATTTCTGCCGGAAAAGCGTCCGCAAAAGTATTGCCTGGATGGAACTCCGTCTGGCAGATCGTCAATCATCTTACCAACTGGCGACTGGAAGTGCTGGCACGGATGCAGGGCCAAACGACGGTTTCACCTGAGAACAACTACTTTGCTCCCATCGGGGATAAGTCGGAAGCGGCATGGAAAGCAGCGTTGATCCGACTCGACCAATCCCAGAGCCAATGGATTGAATTCCTGAAAAGCTTCAATGAAGAGGAGTTCGCCAAAATTTATCCCGACAACAACTTCACGTATTATGAGCACATTCACGGCATCCTTCAGCATGACGCGTACCACCTGGGGCAGATCGCCCTGCTGGTCAAAGAAGATGCGGTAGACTGGGAATTAGGGACCAAAAGAGAGGAATTCTGACTAACCAGGGAAAGGACGCTGCGGTCTAATCCTCCGGACATTCGACTACAAAGACCGTTCCTTCATGCTCCTTCGATGAAACACTGATCTTCATTTCGTGGTAATCCGCAATACTTTTCACGATAGAAAGACCCAGACCATAGCTCCCTTCAACCGCAGCACTGTGCTTCTTGAAACGGTTAAAAATTGACGACAGTTCGGCTGGAGGAACGCCCACGCCGGTATCTTCAATCCGGATCCGATAACTTTTATTCGTGACCTGATCGGAGATCATGATGCTGCCTTTTGGCTTATTATATTTAATGGCATTATTGATAAGATTGTAAAACATCTGGAACAGGAGGTCGCGGTTCACCCGCTTCAATCGGCGGTTCTTGTCAAGATTTACCGTCAGGGAAATACCCCGCTCTTCCAGCCGGTGTCCGATCTCCTCAATCACATCCCGCACAAGTTCACTAACCGAGACGGCCTCTGATTTGGCGAACTGGGCATTATCGATCCTGGAGATCAGAAGCAGCGACCGGACGATCTTCTTTAACCGGTTCAGCGTTCGCTGCATTTCGATCAGCCTCTCCTGCACAACGTCATCCAGTTCGGCACTATCCATCAGGTTCTCGATCTTATTTTGAAGGATGCCGATCGGCGTCATCAGCTCGTGCGAGGCATTGGCAGTAAATTCGCGCTCTTTCTCAAACGCTTCATGGATCTGATCCATTAACGATATAAGCGAATCATCAAGATACCTAAAATCGGATGTGGTGGTCTGGACAGGGGCAGAATTCTCGTTGAACGGAAACTTCCGGTTAACAAGCTTGCTTTGAATGATCCGGCCCAGTGGTTTCAGTAAATAGCGTGTAAATATCAGGTCGATAACAAGCGTGAAGCCGATAAGACCGAGCAGCACCATCGATGCAACGCGTTGCATCGGCCGGTTGTACTGGCTGACGGTGGCGGTCGTTTTGCCGATCTCAAGAAGATAATGTTTATTTTCTGCAGAAAAGGAATGCATCAGCACACGATACGAGAGCGTATCCTGTTCAATGATACGGTCATCTGTATAGATGGTATCGAGTGTTTGATTTCCCTCGATCGGCTCCAGCGATATGTATTCTTCTTTCAGCAGCGTATAGCTTCCGTAACTTTCGTTTCCCTGCAGATAGACATCTATACCCTGTCGTGAGACCACTTCCAAAACCTTGTCTCGCTGCTGCTCGAGATAATAGTTCGTGTACTGATTGGCAATGCGCTCCACCAGATAGGGCAGCGTCAGCACAAACAGAAGCACTACAGCCAGCTTGGAAAGCGTAATAAACAGCGTAAGCTTGGTTAACAGTTTCACTACTTTCTGATTTTATAACCTACGCCCCGAACGGTTTCGAGCCATTCGGTCGCACCAAAGGCGCCGAGTTTCTTTCTGATATTCTTAATGTGGACATCAATGTAATTGGAATCATAATCATCGTCAGCAAAGCTGCCCCAGATATGCTCGCTTAGCTGCATACGGGTTAGCACCCGGTTCTTGTGAAGCAGCAGGTAGCTGAGCAGGTCAAATTCTTTTCGGGTCAGATCGATCTCCTGATGCTGATGGCTGACCACCCGCTTTTGCAGATCGACGGTAAACTCCCCCAACGGGATCTCTTCGGTATTGATCTTAAATTTGCGCCTGGCAATGGCCTGCATCCGGGCCTGCAGCTCCAGCAGTGAAAACGGTTTAGGCAAATAGTCATCGGCACCGAGATCAAGGCCTTTGATACGATCTTCAATATTGCCTCGGGCGGTAAGGATGATATACGCCGCATCCGGATTATACTTTTTAGCTTCCTGAAGCACTTTTAAGCCGTCCTGATCAGGCAGGCCAAGGTCCAGCAGGATGAAATCGTAAGGATTGGTGCCCGCTTTCTCGAGTCCCTGGCGGGCATTATGGGCGAGGTCACAGATGTAATATGCTTTCTTCAGGAACGCTTCTACCTCGTAAGCAAGCGTCTTTTCATCTTCTACAATAAGTACTTTCAAGTCTAGAACTGATAATAAAAACTCACGTTAAAGAACGACCTTGGCTTTTGCCAGTCGTCCGAAACCTTTTTATCCGGAACCGATACCTGATAACCGGCTTCCACAAGGTAATTGGAGCGATTGTATCCTATCGGCAAATTCAGATTGTACGACAAAAGGTCGAAGCTTGATTTAGCTACCGTTGTGGTTTCCGTTTGCTTTTCGAGCCCCGGCGGCGTAAACGGACTATTGATGAGATCGATCAGCTTATCACGATTGTTCTTCCTGATGATGTATTCTTCCAGGTAATGCTGTGTTCCGCCAACCACATCAATGGCCGGTTCTACGGTGAAATATCCTTTATCGCCGAACACGCTACCCAAACTGATCAGTTTGGAATTCGACAGCGTAACAAAAACGTCCTGCTGATTTCCGAAAGCATAATCGGCATCAACACTTGTTGACAGGATATTCCAGTCATAACCTAACGAACCGCTTACGGTATTCTCATTCGCTGCCTGAAGCAACGGCGAGTTTTCCGGATAGAGAGAGCGCGTATAACCGATTCCTCCAGTAAAACGGCGAGTGAAATTGAAATCAAAACCGGCGGCAAGATCGGCCGCCGAGATCTCGGAACCGCCTAAGTTCAGCAGTTTATAGGCGCTTGCTGAAAGATAAAACCCGGCCGGAAAACTGAATGTAGCATTTGACAATACGTAGGGCAGCCGCTGATCGGTGGTCTGGCCGTAATAGTTGGCGTTGCTGCCATATATAGCCGCCAGTGTGAGGGTCTGCTTTTTAGTTTCTGTACTGTCAGGAGCGGCATACGCGCTTACCGAAAGTGAACAGATCACGATCACATATATGTATTTTATCATCGCTTCAATATTGGGTTAAAGAACGCGTAACAGTCCTTTTGGTTTAACTTTGACCGGACGTTTGATCTTGATCTTGTCGGTTACGGCCTTAGGCTTTAGCTTCGGTATGGACTTTGGGACCTCCTTGACCGCCGGCTTTTTTCCGTCTTTTATCTTCGGCTTCTTGTCGGCCGGCTTATCCTGTCTGGTATCGTCTTTCTTCGGTCTTGATCTCTTTTTGTCCTGCCGGCGGCCGGCAAATGCATCGTCGTATATTGTGACGGCAGCCTGTTCGGTCACTCCTGCTTTTGTGCCCTGTTCATTGTTCAGACCGCCCTCCGCCAGTACCAATGCCGGTAACAATACTATTGATGCTATTCCTGCAACACGTAATAATCCCTTTTTCATTTCAATAGTAAAAATAAGTAAAGTTTGCCGGGTGCAGCGGCAAACTTTGGTTAGTGTGTGTGTTTAAAGCGTAATATATGATAGAAGCCACCTATAGTCCAAGGCCTGCACCCGTATTTATATGGCCCCTGACCCTGGGGCGGCGAAGTTGTACATCAGCACCGACTGCTGCCTTGCCCTTTGCTTTTACGGGCAAATCCAGGTCAGTTCCTTTGCGGGCAGATTTCCTCGCTTCTTTTTCTGCTTTTGCCCGAGCTTTCAGTTCACCGTTAAGATCTGAAAGTTCGTTTGTTCCAACCGCAGCGGTGCTACTGATCTCCCCTTTCAATTCTGCTTTTCTTTGTTGCCGTTCTGCTTTCCGCCCCGCCCTTGCAGCCTTACTTTCTTCCCTGGCCTGAAGTGAAGCCTGAGATTTTGCAGACGCCGAGCTACTAACAGTTGCGCCCTTCGTTTCTACCCCATCTGTTGATTTGGCGGTTGCGCTCACTTTGGCACCGTGCTGATTCTGAGGTTCTGACTGAGCAAAAACTGCAACCGTAAAGGCTAACGCTGCGGTTAATAATCCTGCTTTCTTCATGTTAATTTATTTTAAAGGTTATAAGTGTGTGTGTTTGTCTTATACAAAGAACATTCACATACATGAAGGAAAAATGAATTTTTGATTTTTTTTTTCGGCTGCCTGAATCATAAAAAAAGCCGGCGTGCCGGCATAAAGATCTTTGAATCAACGCACCTAAACCTTCTCAATGCCGAAGCTTTTTTTCTACCAGCTTTCCAACAGCACCAGCCACCATTCCGCCCAGCAGGTAATAGCCTACGGTCATGAGCTGCGTTTTGGTCGTTTTGTTGGTAGCATCATCGTTCAAATTCAGATACCCGGGGGCAAATACAGCACCCATTCCGGAACTCAGACCCAGCAGGCCACCCCTGAACAGCGATTTCCGCTGACTGCCTTTTCCGGCGAAGCTGAAATAAAGTGTGTTCGTCAAGAGATCGCCTAACAGCGAATAATTATAAAGCTTATCCTGATCCGGAACGGCATGGTCGGTCTTCTTTAATCCCTTCGACAAGGCATTCATCCCGAGGCGATCCAAACGGGGAGCTTCAGGATCGTATTTTTTCAGGACCTCATTCAACAAAGTAACCGCAACTGCTCCGGCCAGGCCACCGGCAATGGAGGAAAGTATATTCATAGTCGATGTGTTTTCTCTATAAAGCGGTGATGCGGTTGATTTGTTTAGAAACTGATGGTCCAAACCACGTTTTATTGTAATATTTGCGCTTCACCAAACCTTCAACAATTCGATGAGATTATTTACCGCACGCATCCTTTCATTATTGCTGGCCGGATCGGCACTTGCATCCTGTTCGTCCAACCCTTATTCGCCTACCAATAAAGTTTATAAGAGCAAGGCAAAAGAATATGCCCGCACACTGCGCACCTATCCGGTGGAAACTGCCGGTCAGGATTCCTTACAGATGGGCGACTACTTTGTAGGCAGCACCAATTTCAGTATCCGCAAACCAAACTACGTCGTTATCCACCACACCGCACAAGACTCAACCGCACAAACGCTAAGAACATTTACGCTGCCACGGACTGGCGTAAGCTCACATTATGTTATCGGTCGCGATGGTAAGGTATACCAGATGCTGAGCGACTATTACCGCGCCCACCATGCCGGGATCAGCAAGTGGGGGAATAACAGCGACCTTAACTCGTCCTCCATCGGCATAGAGCTGGACAACAACGGCTACGAACCTTTTGCGGAAGCCCAGATGGTCAGTCTCATCAAGGTGCTCGGTATGCTTAAGAAAACGCATGGTATACCTGATGCAAATTTCATTGGTCACTCGGATATCGCTCCGAGCCGTAAAGTGGACCCCAATCCTACTTTCCCATGGAAGCGCCTGGCGGAAAAAGGATTTGGTCTGTGGCCGGATTCAACAACGACAGACAGTGTTCCGGAAAGCTTCAGCCCGAAAGAAGCATTGCGCATTATCGGCTATAACGTAACCAATTTGGACGCGGCGATCAAAGCTTTTAAGTTGCATTTTATCCAGACTGATATTACGCCTGTATTAAGAGAGGAAGATAAGAAGGTACTTTATAACCTGTATCAAAAGTACCTTTAAGGGTCCTTCGGCAGGTCTTCGTTAAGTCCTTGTCCGGTATCAAGTGCCTTTTAAGGCATTCCGGCCTAACAACGACCCACCAAAGTATTAGCCAGAACTAAAGAAGAACCGTTCCGATAGCAGTAAAAAGGGTGACACATTGACGTGCCACCCTTTTTTATCCTTTCTTCTGTTCTTTCGCCCAGGCATCTTTCAATGTCACCGTGCGATTGAAAACCAG
>DASWXL010000115.1:0-3291 GCA_036405495.1 Sphingobacteriaceae bacterium
GCGCAGCACCATCAACCGTGCGTTGCTGTCGCCCCTCACCGGTTATTCGAAGGCCGAGATCCTCAGACTTGATGAAGAGGTTCATATCAGCCGCTTCCGCAAGTACAAAGGCCTTTGGGATACCAGCGGTATTTATACCGCGCTTGTGGAATTTGTGGCAGATTACCGCGTTAAGCAAGTGTTGCTGCAGCATCATACCGAAAACGGCGAACGGGTTATTACCAATCTCTACCAGCTGATCGAGATCCTGCATAAGACCCAAACTTTCAAAAACCTGTCGCCGCCCGAACTGATCAACTGGCTCAAACGCGGCATAGAAGGTATGCAGGTAGAGGGCGACGAATATGAGCAACGGGTAGAAAGCGACGAAGAGGCCGTAAAGATCGTCACTATCCATAAAAGCAAGGGATTGGAGTATAACATCGTTCTGGCGCCCTATCTGGATCTGCAGGTCAAAAATAAGTTTGAAACAGTAGCCTTTCGCGATGAAGCCACGCAGGAATATGTATCGATCAAGAAAGCCGATATGCTACCTGAGCAAACGGCAGCTTATGAGCGGCAGACCGAGCAGGAATACAGGCGGCTACTTTATGTGGCTGTCACACGTGCGGTTTACAAATGCATCTTATTTCAGCATACCAAACGACCAGGCACGTTGTCGGTGTTCCTGAATGCATTGCCGGACCCTGACCCGGCATTGATCCGTTTGGTGGATGCGCCCGAGATCCCGGAAGGATACCGGTATGGTGGCGGAACCCGCTGGGCGCCTCCGGGCAAACCTGGTCCGGTGCACTTTGAGTTGTCGGAGAAGAACTGGATGCGCATGAGCTATTCGCGGCTGCGCGCCGATCATTTGCCTTTGCGGAAGGAGCGTAGCCATCCTGCTGCAGAGCGATATGATCATTTTATGTTCCATCAGTTACCCGGTGGTATCAACACGGGGCATATGCTGCACTACATTTTTGAGAACGTTCAGTTTAGCGATACAACCCGCTGGCAGCGAGTCATCACTGATGCATTGAACCGTTTCATGCCGTCGCACCGGGAAGCATTTTTGCCAGCGCTGGAAACCATGCTCGAGCAAGTGTTGCAGGTAACACTAGCGATCGATGGCCGGCAATTCAAATTAGAGGACGTCATCTCAGCGAAGAAGATCCACGAGTTTGAGTTCGACTTCACGGTACCGCGGTTCAATACCGAAAGGCTTGAAGACCTTTCCAGTGAAGACAGGTTGGTACATGCCCGAAGTCTTTACGATATCGAAGGCCTGATGAACGGGAAGATCGATCTGTTCTTTGAGTACGGCGGAAGGTATTATGTACTCGACTGGAAATCTAATTTCCTGGGAGATCTGCTGAGCGATTATTCAGCCGCAGGCGTTGCCACCGCTATGAATGAAAACAACTACCACCTGCAGTACCTGATCTATACACTGGCAGTTAAGAAGTACCTCGAAAGCAGACTTCCGGAATTCGACTACGGCAGGGATTTCGGTGGGGTGATCTATTTGTTCCTGAGAGGTGTGAGAAAGGATGCGGAAACAGGAGTATTTGCAAATAAGCCTTCATGGGAGACGATAGAAAGCCTTAGCCAAATTCTCTCACCCGACATTTTTCATGAGACAGCCGGATCCTCCGGGTCAGGGATTACTCTTTAGCGGTCAGTCTTATCGGCATTAAGATAAAAGTAAATTGCTATTTGTTTATGCAGATAGATTGCATCGGTCGTTACTTCCTTTGTTGATGAAACACGGTTGATTTATGAAATTAAAATACCCTTTCCCGATTGCGGATTTACGAATAAAACTCGAACGTGGACCCTGCCTTGGCGAGTGTCCCGTATATGATATCACGATAACCGGTACTGGTGACGTGATCTATGACGGTGTGATTTTCGTCCGGGAAGTAGGCAGGCGACATTCTAAGGTTGACGAATTCGACGTACTGGAGCTTTTCATGTTTGCTGCAGATATCGGCTTTTTTGAAATGAAAAAAGAGTATTCTACCGGCGATCGAATAGTTGTAAGAGATGGGTCAACTGGATCTGTTACAGGTTGAGATCACGGACCTTCCATTTTGCACCGTGACGATCTCAACAGGTCGGCAATCGAAAGCTGTTTGTAATTACAATGGCGCACCGAGACGCTTATTCCAACTCGAAAGAAAAATAGAAAAGTTGGTCAATAGCAAGCAGTGGATACGATAATTCGAATTTGAACCGGACTGTCGGTAAGTTTTAAAAAACGGTTTGCTAGTCTGTCAGAGGAGGATTAGATCGTTAGTTTAATTTCACAATTGGCGATTTTGATACATTCCGAGCGCAGGTCTCTCAATTCCTTTAAAGTCAGTGGGTTTTTATCAATATTCAATAACGGCCGATACTTATTTATCAATACGCCTTCCATAAGCGTCTCTTGCGTACCCGACAAGCTCCCGTTTCTCGGCAGGCCCTAAAGCTTTTTTTCAATCACGTCCTTAAGAACGGTGATCTCAAGAGCCTGCTCGGCTACGATCTTCTTATACTGAGCCAGCTCTTTCTCCATTTCCTTGAGCTGTTTCAGCTGTGAGACGTCCATCCCGGAGTATTTACTCTTCCAGTTGTAAAAGGTTGCCTGGCTGATGCCCATGTTCCCGGCAGATATCCGAAACGGATCGTCCGGCTTCCTGTGAGGATAGAATTTTGATGATTTGTGACTCGGTAAAATTTATGATCTATGATCATTATAAGAGTGACTACTTCCGGATCATGGTTATCACTTGTTTAATAAATTTAATTTCAGTAACTGTAATTCTGAGAGCACGACGGTCGGAAAGCCGCATTTGAGTTCGTATGGAAACGGTGTCAATACACCTAACCATGACACCAAAATCAGAGAGAATGCAGACTACCAACAGTACCGTTCGGCTTCATTGTATTTTTATCTCGTAATGTCACTGCGTAAGGTAGTTGGTGTCATCCAACAAGTGTCGTCACTTAGTTTCCCGTAAATTGAGTAGAGGCGTTTTGCGATCTTTTTTAAGATATATGAAAAGCCTTATTTGATATCTGAAATTTTCTTCGCGATATTGTTAAGCAAATTAGATGTGTGATCTCCGCTGGACGTAACCGGATTTTAGGTTCTGAGACGCTTCGTCGTTTTGAGGTTGATGTAAAATGAAAAAAAATAATTAGCTATATGATACCTGAATTACCGGACAGCATTTGCTACTATGCAATAAGTAATGACCTCGCTTTAACGCAAACTACTTCAGTGGACCGTGGCTTACAAAGCAAGCCCTGGCTGGTTTTAAG
>DASWXL010000116.1:0-4705 GCA_036405495.1 Sphingobacteriaceae bacterium
ATAATTAAAACCTAAATACATGTTAACTACGATTTTATTACAGGCAGGAGGAGGGTTCATGAGCTTTCTTCCGATGCTGCTGATCATTGTTGTGTTTTACTTTTTCATGATCCGTCCGCAAATGAAAAAGGCGAAGGACCATAAAAAATACATCGAAGAGCTGAAAAAGGGAGATAAGGTGGTTACCACTGCCGGGATCCACGGCCGGATAGTAGAAATCAACGACACTACTTTCTTAATTGAGGTAGAAAGCGGCACAAAGATCCGTTTCGATAAATCGGCTGTTTCGCTGGAAGCGTCGAAAGCGTTGAATGCAAAGGCATAAAAATAAAGAAGCTGTATGCAATGCCGCCCGAAAGGCGGCATTTTTATTTTCTAAGTTTTTGTTTTCTACCTTTGACTTATGCCCCTGATCCGGTTAAATAAGATAGAACGAAGGCGCGTGGCTGTGTTCTTTACCTGCCTTGGCATCGCTGTGTTTGCCTGGCTCTTCTTTGCTCTGTCTAATCAATACACTTATGAGGTGAGGTCTGTCTTAAACTACAGCAATACGCCGATCAAGAAGGCCTTTCGTCCTTTACAGGGCGATACAGTAAGCCTTCAGGTACGCGGAACGGGGTGGAACCTCCTGTTTTCGAAACTCAGGTTTACGCCGGAAGCAGTAGACGTTGATGTTAGTGGATTAAACCAAAATCATTTTATCATCCTGGATAAGCAATTGGATGCTTTGAACCGGCAGTTCCATTCGGATCAGCAGATCGTGTCAGTTGATCCGGACACCCTGTATTTCGACTTCTCTTCCCGTATCATCAGGAAGGTACCGGTCAATCTGATATCCGAGATCATGTTTGAGGATCAATACCGGATCGCGGGACCCGTTAAGATCGAACCGGCATTTGTGACCGTTTCCGGACCGGCAGAAGAACTGCAGGACCTTGAGAGGTGGGATACGGACAGTTTAAAATCAACCGGTGTGCGGCGTGATATCGTGGCGAAAGTTCAGTTACAGGCGAATGAGAAAACCAATGTGAGTGTTTATCCGAAGGAGGTAACGGTGAGGATCCCCGTTTCGGAGTTCACCGAAAAAAGCATTGAGGTTCCCATTCGGGTTTTGAATGAAGGAAATATTGAAAGTGTGAGGCTTATCCCCGATAAAGTCAGAGTGACCATTTTAACGGGACTGTCAAAATATCCCGGCGTTACAGACACGAGCTTTGCTGCCACGGTGGATCTGAATGACTGGAAGAGGGGATACCAGCAATTGCCGGTCACCCTGAAAAAAAGTCCGGTCTTTACGGAAATAGTTCGGATCGAACCGCAGATGCTGGATTTTATAGTAAAGAAATAATGTTGAAAGTAGGAATCACCGGTGGTATCGGGAGTGGTAAAACAACTGTTTGCCGGATCTTTGAAGTACTCGGAATTCCGGTGTTCTATGCAGACACCGTGGCCAGGGAAGTAATGTATTCAGACGCTGTTTTGGTCGACGCCGTAAAAAGAACTTTCGGTGAAGCAGCATATTCGGAAGGTAAACTGAACAGGAAATATCTGGCGGATATTGTTTTTCAGGATGCGAACGAATTGGAAAAGCTGAACGCTTTGGTGCATCCTGCTGTGTTCCGGGCATTCGATCACTGGGTATCGGCAAAAGCAAATGTTCCGTATGTTTTGAAAGAAGCGGCTCTGTTGTTCGAAAGCGGATCCTATAAAATGTGCGATGTTTCCATTCTCGTTATCGCTCCGGCCGAGTTGCGAATAGCGCGCGTAAGGAGCCGGGATGGTGTTTCTGCAGAGGCAGTCAGGTTGCGCATGGACAAGCAGTTCAGTGATGAAAAGAAGCTTGCGATGACTGACCTTACCATCCTCAACGATGAGCAGCAATTGCTCGTTCCCCAGGTTTTGAAGCTTCATGATCATCTTTTATCGTTAGCCGGCAAATGATTATTTCAGACTTTCTTGTTGAGGATGCGAACGGTTTTTATTGCCGCCCGGGTGGTTTTTACATTGACCCGAAGCAACCGGTTAACCATGCAGTGATCTCGCACGCACACGGCGATCATGCCATCGGAGGTAACAGGAATGTACATTGTACGGCAGCTACAGCAGCCATCATGCAGCATCGCATACACAAGAATGCGGCGAATTCATTTTTCATACACGACTATTCCGCTTCGTTTACTGTGAATGAGGTCAGGGTGACGTTCATGCCGGCGGGGCACATTCTGGGATCGGCGCAGATCCTCATGGAGTATGAAGGCGTTCGGTATCTTTACACGGGCGACTATAAATTACAGGCTGATGACACGTGTGAACCTCTGGAGTTCGTCGAAGCTGATGTTTTGATCACGGAGAGCACTTTTGCTGATCCTGAAACCGCTCATCCTGAACCGGTAGCCGAGATCTGCAAACTGAAAAATCATCAGCATAATGTTTTGCTGGGGGCATATGGTCTGGGTAAGGCGCAACGGCTTTCGAAGATGATCACCGACCACTGTCCGGACAGAAAGGTGCTCGTCCATCATGCTATTTTGCCCCTTCATCGCATTTATGAAAAGTTTGGGTTTCCGGTGGGCCGATATGAACCGTATAACCGTAAGCTGATGAAAGAGCCGGGAAAAGGATATGTATACATCGTGCCGCCGGTGACATTCAATAACTACTTCAGGGCTAAGAATGTTATGCGGATATTTGCTTCAGGCTGGAAAAGACTGCAGAGACAGAACGATGAAGAATTGCTGATCTCCGACCATGTGGACTGGAATGACATTCTTAAAATGATCGAAATGGTGAAACCGAACGAAATATGGACTGTTCATGGTAACGGAAGGTATTTGCAGCAGGCGTTTTCTGGTAAGATCCCGGTAAAAGAGTTGAGTAAATGTTGACAGAGAATGAAGACTTCTACTGGGAGAACGGCTTTATGGTCTTTACCAGGGAGTATCACCTGAAAAGAGGAACCTGCTGTAAAAATAAATGCCGGCATTGCCCGTGGAATTTCGGAAGGAACAGAACGAAAGTAGTTAAGAGCGCTTTAAAGAATGAAACTGGAACAGGAGATCCTGAGTAATAAATTCGAGAGCAGCTATCATAAGTCGGCTGTAAATATCATTTATACCTATAACTGGCTGACGAATAAGTTCCGGCAGCGGCTTAACCTCCATGCGATCACGCTGCAGCAATATAATGTCCTTCGCATCCTTCGGGGCCAGTTTCCCAACCCGGCAACCGTAAACCTGCTCAGAGAGCGAATGCTGGATAGAATGTGCGACGCCTCACGGATCGTTGACCGCCTGGTTCAGAAAGAGCTCGTTACCCGAAGCACGAATTCGAAAGACAGGAGGGCCGTAGATATCGTGATCAGCACCAAAGGCATGGATCTGCTTTTAATGCTAGATGATAAGATGACCGCGGCCGACTTCCTGAAAGATCATTTTACAGAAGACGAAGCTG
Source organism: Sphingobacteriaceae bacterium (assembly GCA_036405495.1). Classification (GTDB taxonomy): domain Bacteria; phylum Bacteroidota; class Bacteroidia; order Sphingobacteriales; family Sphingobacteriaceae; genus DASWTL01. The sequence continues at coordinate 3,451 of DASWXL010000116.1, forward strand.
CCTTGCTGAGCGATCTCCTTGATAGATTCCGGGGCTAGTGCCAAAAGCTGACCAGTGCGATCGCAATTCCCGTCAGCACAGCCACCATCTTCCTGATATTATAATGGTGATCAACACTTGATTCGAACAGGATGGTGGTGGAGATATGGAGGAAGATTCCGATAACAAGGCCCATAATACTGTCGAAATAGTTGGTTAGGTTGGCAAATGAGCCGGTACTGAGTGCATTGCTGAAGATGTAACCTAAAGGCGACATGGCCGCAAAGACGGCAAGGGAAATGATGATCGGACCTCTTTTCAGGTTGTTTTGCGATAAGGCGCTTCCTAAGGCAAATGCTGCTGGAATATGGTGCAGCGAAATCCCGAAGATCAGTTCGTTCTGATGTCCTTCTGCGAGCGGCATCCCTTCCAGCAGGGCGTGTAAGCAAAGACTGATCATTATTCCAAACGGAAATGCATAATGCTGATGAGAATGTTTGTGGACGTGGCCGTGCTCTATTCCTTCGGAAAACTGTTCCAGCAGGATCTGGAATAAAAAGCCGCCTAAAACAAACAATCCGACACGTTCCCCGCCTGTTTCATAAACTTCCGGAATTAAATGTAAGACCGTGATGGCAAACAGATAGGCGCCGCTGAATGATAAAAGTAGTTTTAACCGCTGCTTGTTGTCGTTCTTAAAAAGAAAAACACCGAGACCGCCGATAAATGCGCTTAAAAATAAAATAGCTAGTTTCCAGAGTTCCATTTTTTCTCTGCTTGTGTGGCAATAAATATTGTAGCGGTAAGGTAGCCGACGATGCTTCCCAGTATGCCGCCGATAAGCACGTCAAACGGGTAATGAACGCCTACATAGATCTGGGCAAAAGAAATGGCAGTTGCCCACAGCAGGGCAAGGGGTAAGATCCATTTCCACCGGCGGTAAAACAACGTGATAAGGAAAACTGCTATCGCAAAGTGATTTGCCGCATGGGATGAGGGCATGCTATAACCGCTGCCGCACGCTATCCTGGTATTTACTTCCGTCTTGAAAACCGGATCGTTGCATGGCCGGAGGCGCTCAAATGCGGGTTTTACGACGCTCGAAGCGCTGTAATCAGATATGCCGAACGTGATCAAAAGAAAGAGTGTGATCGCAATACCTGCCTTTTTATAGTTCATCACAAAAAAGATCACCAGGAAAAGATAAAGCGGTATCCAAAAGTACCGGTTACGCAAATACGGCATGAGCCAGTCGAAAAACGGGTTCGAAAGGCCG
>DASWXL010000117.1:0-18236 GCA_036405495.1 Sphingobacteriaceae bacterium
CAATAGCCGGCAAAAAAATTATGTGGAAAGCGTGTTCAGGCAGGATAGCGCCAACTTTAGCCTGGACAACATCAAAGAAGGCTATTACAAACTGGTTGCCGATGACAATTTTGAGACCGTTTATCCAAGATTAAGCTACCAGAATAAAAATGACATCTACGATTTTGAATTGCAGGTACGCCCTCAGAAGAACTTCCGTGCAGATTTTGGCGGCAGCATCTCAGCCAGGCCGATAAGCAATTTCTATCTGGGCCTGCAGTACAATTACCTGAGCAATTACTCGTACACATTCAGCGCCAATTTCTACTCCGGACGGTTCTATGAGTCGGCACAGGGCATGGCACGGGTCGACATACCATCGCGCCTGCCGTTCTATCTCGAGACCGAATTAACCTATAACCACTGGAACTATTTCAGCACCGGCGGACTGTCGCTCGAAGACGTCGACCCGATCTTTATCGAACAGGGCGACAGGCGTGTAGTATTCAAAGGCGGAATACCTCTTCCTGCCAATGGAAAAGTTGAAGCAACAGCGGGCTTTATAAATTTTGACGACCGGTTCAGCCCTAACGGATTTTTCCAATCCGGCGATATTCTGGACCATAGTACGTTTAACGGCTTCTCAGCCGGAATTGCTGTTGAGAAAAATACACTGAACAGAAGGCAGTACGCCAGCGACGGCCTTTCAGCCAGTCTTGGCTTTTATTATTATACAGGAAAGGAAAATTACCAGCCGGGAAACATCTTTAGAAATGAGCCTTTTTATAGTGAGATCAAACCGCGGCAGATGGGCCGCAATTGGTTAAGATTGAAATTAAGCGCCGAACATTATATACTGGCCAAAAAAAGATACTCTTTGGGTTATCTCGCAGAAGGGGTAGTGAGCAATAAGCCGCGGTTCACTACCTATAAATCTACGATTCTGAGCGCACCGGCTTTTTTCCCTTTACAGGATTCGAAATCGCTTTATCTGGAAAACTTCAGGGCCAATACTTATGCTGCCATAGGCCTGAAGAACGTAATAAATCTTCGAAAGAATTTAGATTTTCGCCTGGAAGGATATATATTTCAACCATTGGAAGAAATAAAACTCGAAAACTACCAATCGACGGATTACGGCGCCCTTTTTTCCGCCCGCCGGCTGGTATCGTCCATAGGCCTTGTTCATCATACGCCTTTGGGTCCAGTCAGTTTAAGCTATAATTACTATGATGATGCTGCCAAAAGAAACGGCATCATGTTCCACCTGGGATACCTTATTTACAATAAACGATCGTTCGAATAAATGAAGGCCTTATACTCTTTCATAGCAATCGCCATTGCTGTAACCTCAAGTGCTTTTGCTCAGCAGGAAACATCCACCTCAAACCGAATCGCCATAAACAATTTTTTGGTGAAAGAACATTTACTGAAGAATGAAAAGATCGCGATCGTGGCATCCGATGAAGAAGAGAAACCGATGGAAAACGTTAACGGGGTTTTTCAGTTCAGTATTAACGGGTTTAGCCAGGAGCTAAAGTTCAACGATGGTATTGCGGTGGCTCCCCAGCCGATCACCGAATCGACGTTCATTTATCTTCGTCATAAGAATGAAGAGGGAACACACGGGAAACTTTTTTATGTATTAAAAACCGGCGACACGCTAAAGCCGATCAGGATCTCCTGGGTCATGCTTGCTATAATACCGGTAGTCGTCCTGATCGCCATGGCATTTCGTAAGCTGCTGATCTATGCGGTCATTATACTGATAGGGATCTTCGTCTTTAACTCCAGTAACGGTTTAAGCTTTCCAACGTTTTTCGACACCATTTTTGATGGCCTGAAATCTTTCTTCTAAAAAGGCATCCCTATACCGAAATTATAGACCACAAAGCGGTAAACATCCGGAGAGTTGGTCACAGCATAATTTCGTTGAAAGTCTTTTTTGTCGAAGAAATGCCTGATCACCCACTGATCTGTTCCGGAAAACTGCGGATCTTTAACTTTAATACCCGCATCCAATCGCAGAACAAAGTAATTAAGATCAAAGCGGAGACCGGCGCCGGTGCCGATCGCGATCTCTTTGAAGAACTTGTCGAACTTGAACTCCCCACCGGGGTTTTCGGGGAGCGTCTCCCTGATCCTCCAGATGTTGCCGAAGTCAGTGAATAAAGCGCCTTTAACTTTTGCGCCCCAGATGTTGTTCGCCAGCTTAAACCTGTACTCGAGATTGCCCTCAATTTTGATCTCACCGACCTGATCGATATTCCGGAGGTTCCTTCTCAGCGTGTCGCTGCCAATAACAGCACGATTATAGCTGCCCGGGCCAAGGGTCCTCGCCTGCCATGCCCGAATTCCGGTGGATCCACCGGCAAAAAAGCTCTTTTCAAACGGGAATAACGCCGTCCTTTTGGTACCGTCCGGAAGCTCAACCTTATTATTGCCGTGAGGGTAACCGATACCGCCGCTTAACCGGGCAATGAACTGTTGTTCGCCCCCCAGGAAATCATATTTCCGGACGTCAACCTCTGTTTTCAGGTACTGAAGATACGGGACGCCAAAAATGGTTTTAAAGTTATTCTCTCTTTTGAAATTCAGCACCTTATCGAGGGCGGCCAATGTATTGCCGGCCACATCGGCCGTGCCCCGGAAATAAATGAAGTCGTCATATGAATTTAACCTGATCGCATTGAACGTAAACGAGTAGATACTGCCTAAACTGAAATACCGGCGCTCGTTGGTTCTGACATAAAGCTCGTATCCTTCGTCCTCCAGTCTCCTTCTGAAATCAGGGTCCAGCCGGCCATTCCTGTATTCGAGGTTCAACGGAGTTAAGCTATGAAACTTCACTTTTGTATCCGTCCAGTCGTACGTAATGGAATTGATGAACGTGCGGTTGGTAAACGCATCACGCTGATCAAAAGCCTGGTAACTCGTAGATATCGTAGTATGCGGAATACCGGCGCGACTGTAAACAGGTAATGGAAAAGGCACAAGCAGGCGCGGAAAGACCATGCTCGCACCGATCTGAAAGTCCTGATTGAACACCCGTTGTGAAAGCCGTCCCTGGAGCGCTGACTCAAACAGGATTCCGTACCGGACCTTTACCTCCAGTTGTTCGGCCCCGCCAAATATATTTCGGTTGGTATAAGTATCTCCGATGTTAAACCCGTTTCGGCCGGCATTGAACGTGTATTCTCCCTCTATCCTGTTGCTCATCTGCTTCAGCGGCACCATGTCATACTGCGGAAAAAGGCGATTACTGCTGTCGGCGGCTTTACGATAATCTATTCTGATATTCCTGAAGATATTGAGGTCATACAACCGGTCGTAAGTCAGGTTCTCCCGGTTTATACTGTACAGAGAACCTTTCTCAATAAAAATATACTTGCTGATGGGGCGGCTTCTGATCTTGCCCGAGTAATCAATAAAATGATACTGCGAATCAACTACGGTTTTTTCGGCATTTGCGGTATCCCGCCTGCCTTCACTATTTCTGATTGTTATAAAACTGTCATCGATCGTATAAACCTGATGGGCACTTTTTCCTGCCGGATTATTAATGGTTATCAGTAAGTCGGCCTCTGACGAATAGAGATTGGTATCGACATCCACATGCATATACTGCCGCAGGTAATCAAAATAGCCGTTGCGACGCATTAACTGGTAGACCTGCTCCTGTTCATATTCCAGCGTATCCCGGTCGTATCGCTGTCCGGTCTTCAAACGGGAAAAGCCCGGTCTCCCGCCTTCATAAAGTTTTGCGACCTCCGGATCCGGTACTTTAAATCCGATCTCCCTGATCGTAAACTCAGGTCCCTGATCTGCGGTAAATACAATCCTTGCGCGTTGATTTCTGATCGAGATATCGCTTTTTACGCGGGCGTTAAAAAAGCCCTTTGTGAAGAGGTACCGCTCGATCTGCTTTCTTGAAATTTCGACAAGGGTACTGTCCAGGACGTGCGGAGACTCTCCCACCGCTTTTATCCGGTCGGTCCGGTACGAGCCGTTACGGGTATTAAAAAGATTATAGAGGAACAAACTGATCCGTGAGTTTGGCCGGATGTCGTTTTGCACATATAAATATGCCTGCTCCCTGAACTGCTTATCAACACTGTCTAACGAAACCTTTGTAACGAGCGCCTGATCCTGGCTCAGGAAACGGGGAGAACGACAGCCCGAAAAAATCATTAACAAAAGCAGTATACTTGCAAAGAAGATTTTTTGGTCTGTTTGGTATGCTTTCAAAGTCTGAGATCAGTTTTATTAAATCACTACATTTAAAAAAGTACAGAAAAGACCATAATCTTTTCATTGCAGAGGGTTTTAAGTCGGTATCAGAATTTATCAATTCCGACTACACGATAGAAACCATTTACTGCACGGCAGCATTGCTCCCAAAATTGTACAAATTCTCCCGAAAAATAAAGCTCGTTGAAATAACCGAAGCCGAAATCAGCAAGGTAACCGCCTTAACCACACCGCAAGGGGTTTTAGCAACGATCCGGATCCCAACAAGAACCGAAATATCTGCTGAAGGTTTGAAGAACGCCTTTACGCTGGTACTTGACGGCGTACAGGATCCGGGCAACCTGGGCACCATTATCAGAACAGCCGACTGGTTCGGTTTCACTCAAATCCTGTGTTCCGGCGACACAGTTGAGGTTTACAACCCGAAAGTGGTGCAGGCCACTATGGGATCGCTATCACGAATGAAAATTCACTATACCGATCTCGAAAAGACGTTATCAACATCAGGGTTGCCCATTTTTGGCGCTTTACTGAACGGGACATCGGTCTATGAGGTGGATTTCGGGAAAGAAGGACTGATCGTTTTAGGGAATGAAGGAAAAGGAATTACACCGGCAGTGCAGCAAATAATTACCGAAGCGGTCACGATACCGCGGTTTGGAGATGCGGAATCGTTAAACGTCGCAGTGTCTTCAGCCATTTTTTGTTCGGAGATAAAAAGAAAATCAATAAAATAATATTGGTATCGAATTAATAAATTACTATTTTTGCAATCCTTTTAACAAGAGGGTCGGATGGCCGAGTGGCTAGGCAGAGGTCTGCAAAACCTTTTACAGCGGTTCGAATCCGCTTCCGACCTCACTTAAAGAAATAAAAAATACAGCCATGGGAGTAACACGTTTAAAAAGAAAAGACAGAAGAAATAAAACTGTTTCTCGTTTAGAGGTACAGTTCTTAAATTTAGGCCGCAACATTGAACCGGGCAGCCGCTCAAAAGAATCAGCAAACAGCCAGATCGCTAAAAACAACGCTGTTTTGGCTCAGCTGGAAAAAGAAGCAAAATAAGAACTGACCCTTCTTTAAGATATTAAAAACCTGAACGCCACCTGGACGTTCAGGTTTTGTATTTTCAACCGGGTATCCGCACCACCACCTGTCGCTCTCCGTTCGTCAGCCCCCTTCCTGCATGAACCCGATTTCCCTACAACATGAAACTGCCGAGATACTGACTTCTCGATGCCTTTTTACGGTCGAACGAAATAAAACCGATAAACACTTCCGCACGATGCCCGGCGAAGTCCGAACGGTATTGAAACCGGCATTTACCATTGCCTCTGGCAGGCCCGCCGATAAGAAAATCACTTTCATGCACTTCGGATACATACAAGAGGATGGAAAGCTGATCTGAGGATCTGTCTTTACTGCGATAAAGCGGCTTCCAGGTAAACTCCAGCACTCCTTTTTCAGCTAATATCACCTGCGGGTCGCCCGCACCCTGCAGCGGCCCGTCACTCAAAACCATCAGGCTGTAATCAACTGCCGGATCCGGAGCTTCAGCTTCAGGTACCAGCTCATGATTGAACTTATAAAGTGCATTATACCATGTCATACGGCCTGAATAATTCAAAAAGCCCGCCGTTGCAAAAGGCTTAAAGGGACTAAGCCAGCTATTCACAAACGCCATGCGTTTCTGAACAGCTATCTGGCTTTCAGTTCTTTTTTTTGTGATCTTCGGTAAGCTACGCCAGTACTGGACGTCTCTCCAGCTGCTGCCAACGACAGAACCGACTTTTCCGCTTACCGGGCCATTGGCCCCATTTTTCATTCTACCCATGATCTTACGTGTTTAAGGTTTAAGCTAACTGGTTAATTAGATTAAAGTTACGAGATCGGGATGACTAAAGAAATAATTGAAACGAAAAAAGATTATCAGCACAGTAGACAAGCTGTATTCAGGGTCTTATGTCCTATATGGTACCCTTTGTGTACCCTTTGCGTACCCTGAAAAGCCACTTTTAGCGACTCCCCGGCATTAACCTTGAATTAATATCCGCCGTCAGACTTGACGAGTGGCGGCGGCGATTATTCTTTTATTGATCCTTCTGATCAGGCCAGGACCCTCATAGATAAATCCGGTATAAACCTGCACCAGCGATGCGCCTGCATTCAGCTTTTCGAGTGCATCTTCGGGCGAGTGTATCCCTCCCACCCCAATAATGGGAAAAGACGCCTGGGATTTTTGCGACAGATAACGAATGACCTCCGTGGAGCGCCGGGTCAGCGGTTGCCCGCTCAGGCCTCCGGTCTCGCCCTTCTTAGTGCTCTTCAGGCCCTCCCGCAATATAGTCGTGTTGGTGGCAATTACACCGGCTATCCCGGTTTCCGTTACGATCTCAACAATATCATCCAGCTGGTCATTGGTCAGATCAGGCGCTATTTTCAAAAGAACAGGCTTCGACCTGCCATCTTTATTATTTCTTTCCTGAAGTGTATTGAGGATCTTCTTCAAGGGCTCCTTTTCCTGCAGCTCGCGAAGGCCCGGGGTATTAGGTGAACTCACATTTACGACGAAATAGTCTACCACATCAAAAAGCTTGTCAAAACATTTGATATAGTCGCTCACGGCATCTTCGTTAGGGGTTAACTTGTTTTTGCCAATATTGCCGCCAATGATGAGACCGTCCCTGTTCTTCAGGTTCCTGAGACGGGCTGCCACCACGTCAACCCCGATATTGTTGAAACCCATCCGGTTAATGAGCGCTGAATCCACAGGCAAACGAAACATTCGCGGTTTTTCATTACCAGGCTGAGGCAAAGGCGTTACCGTACCAACCTCAATAAAACCGAAGCCGAATGCGGCCAGCTCAGGTACCAGTTCAGCATTTTTATCAAAACCTGCTGCCAGTCCGACGGGGTTCTTAAACCTGATGCCAAAGACCTCGCGCTCCAGCCGACTGTCATTTACCTGAAAACCTGATCTTATGAGCCCCGGCACACCCCAGATCCGGTGAACGGTCCGTAACGCCGACGTCACGAAATGATGGATATTTTCAGGGTCAAACTGAAACAGGAAAGGTTTAATGAGCTGATACATGCCGCGAAGATAGTGAGGATTTACCAGTTGAGCAGCAGGTTTTTCGACTTTGAAATTACACATTCATAAGCCGTAAACCCCAAATCCTCAATCCTATTCCTTATTTTTGCGCCCGTGATTGCGATTAATAATTTAACGTTCGAGATTGGTGCAAGGGCATTATACGACGAAGCGAACTGGCATATTAAACCCGGCGACAAAGCAGGACTTATCGGAGCCAACGGAACCGGAAAAACGACTTTGCTGAAATTAATTGTAGGAAACTACACGCCTACAAGCGGTTCGATCTCTATGGCTAAAGATATTAAGATCGGTTACCTGAACCAGGATCTTTTATCCTACCAGTCGGACAAAAGCATCTTACACGTGGCTATGGAAGCCTTCGAACGTCAGAATCAGCTTCACACGGAGATCGAAAACATCCTTAAAAAACTGGAGACCGATTACTCGGAAGACCTGCTTCATAAGCTTAGTGACAAACAACACGAATTCGAGGCACTTGACGGCTATAATATCGAATACCGTACACATGAGATCCTGGCCGGATTAGGCTTTAGCGACGACGACCAGAAACGTCCCCTCGCCGAATTCTCGGGGGGCTGGCGGATGCGGGTAATGCTTGCCAAGATCCTGTTGCAGGCTCCTGACATTTTGTTGCTCGACGAGCCGACCAACCACCTCGACCTGCCCTCAATTAAATGGCTGGAGAACTATCTGCAGGCCTTTGAAGGCGCCATCGTCATCGTGTCGCACGACCGGTATTTTCTCGACCGCGTAGTTAAGAAGATCGTGGAATCGCGCAAAGGCAAATTAATATCCTATGCCGGCAACTACAGCTTTTACCTTGAAGAAAAAGCCCTGAGGGAAGAAATACAGGGGAACCAGTATAAAAACCAACAGGCGAAGATCCGTCAGGAAGAGCGCCTGATCGAACGTTTCCGCGCAAAGGCAAGTAAAGCCAAGATGGCACAATCGCGTATTAAGGCCCTCGAACGCATGGAGCTGGTCGATGATGTGGATGACGACAATCCAACCGTAAACTTCAGCTTCAAGTTCTCGAAACAATCGGGCCGGCATGTGGTCCGCATTGAAGATATCACCAAGGAATATCCAGGCAACCCGATCCTCCACCGAACCAGTGCCACCATTGAGAAAGGCGACAAGATCGCTTTGATCGGTGCAAACGGCCGCGGAAAATCAACGCTCCTGAGAATCATCGCGGGCACGGATAAAGACTTTGAAGGAAAATCGGAAACCGGGCATAATGTAACCCAGACCTTCTTTGCACAGCACCAGCTGGAATCGCTGCATCTTGAGAATGAAATATTGAGGGAGCTGCAGGCTTTTGCGCCGAAACACACGGAGACTGAACTTCGCGCCATCCTGGGATGCTTTTTGTTCACCGGTGATGATGCGTTCAAAAAGATAAAAGTATTGTCGGGAGGCGAAAAATCGAGGGTAGCACTGGCGAAAGCGCTGACAGCTGACGCAAATTTCCTGATCCTGGATGAGCCTACCAATCACCTGGATATCCAGTCGGTCAACATTCTGATCCAGGCTTTGCAACAATTTGAAGGCACATTGATCGTGGTTTCGCACGACCGGTATTTTCTCGATAACGTTGCCAACAAGATCTGGTTTATCGAAGAGCAGGAGATCAAGGAGTACCCGGGAACCTACGCCGAGTACGAAGACTGGCAGTCAAAAAGAGAAGTAGTACCTGGTAAAAAAGCTGAGGCGCCTAAAAAGGAACTTAAAAAGGAAGTTAAGCCGGAACAGGCCGCTCAGGAAGATAAAAGCAAACAACTAAAGAAGCTGAACCAGACGCTCGAAAAACTGGAAGCCGCTATCGCTGAAAAGGAAGCTGCTTTAAAAACAGCTGAAGAAGATCTTGCAAAGCCATCAATTTACACGGACGCAAAAAAACTTGCTGAAGCTAACGGACGTTATAATCAGTTGAAAAACGAACTGAAGGAAGTTCAGGGCGAATGGGAAGTATTAGCTGAACAGATCATGGGTCTCGAAGCCTGATGCCCGCCGGGAAAATGGTGGTTTAGTGCACGCTGCCATTTCCAATAAAACGAAAGATGAAATGAAGAAAATAGCCTTACTCAACTTTATACTATTCATCTTTTTTAGCTGCTCTGCACAAAAAAAACAACGAGTCCGTACCGTAGCGGATCAGGCGCCCGACCAGGAGCTCCGGTATGAGAATTACAATTACCTGCCGCAGATAAGGTCAGTTGAATTTTATAACCGGGCTAAAGAACAATCTGTTCCGGTTATTACATTAGGACCGGCGGGCCAAGACCTCCTTCTGGCTTTTGACGATCTGCGGGCCGGCACCCGTAACATTTACTACACGATAGAACATTGCGATGCTAACTGGAACAGCAGCCGCCTGTCTCCTATCGATTATCTCGAAAGCTTTACAGAGGAGCGAATAAATGATTACCGGTTCTCATTTAATACGCTCCAGAAGTTTACCCACTACGAGCTTACGCTTCCAAACCTGAACATACGGCCCAAGATATCCGGCAACTACCTGCTGAAGGTGTACGAAGACGCCAACCAGCGAAAGTTACTGTTGACCAGGCGGCTGTATGTCGTAAAACCGGAGGTATCGATCGCTGCGGAGGTAACATTCAGCACCGATATCGGCAACCGCGATAAAAAGCAAAAGATCAATTTCGAAGTCAGTCATCCGCATATCAATATTCAGAACCCGTATCTCGACACGCGGGTGATCGTGATGCAGAACGGGCGGCCGGATATTGCCCAACAATCACAAAAACCGACCTTTGTTCGCCCGAACCAGTTGATCTATACAGATGTTAAAAGCTTTGATTTCTGGGGCGGAAACGAGTTCAGGCGCTTTGATACCCGTAGCCTGCGATTCAGATCCGAAAACATCAGCCGGATAGAAAAAGACTCGGTTTACCGGATCGCCCTGCTTCCGGACCCGGTGCGGAACAATCAGAACTACACATTCAACTTCGATAACAACGGAAGTTTCTTTATCCGCAACCAGGAAGGGCGCGATAACCGAACGGATGGAGATTACACCCCTATTGAGTTTACCCTCGCCTCGTCCAGACCCACACACACCGGAGAAGCATATCTCGTTGGCCGGTTCAGCAACTTTCAGCTTTCCGACGACTATAAACTCGTGTATGACGACACCCGTAAACGCTTTTACGGGCAAGCCATGCTAAAGCAGGGCATTTACGACTATATGTACGTCTGGACCGAAGACAACGGAGAAGCAGTTGACTTCATCGAATTTGAAGGTTCGCATTTCGAGACGGAAAATGACTATCAAATATTCTTTTATTATCGCAGGCCGGGCGGTCGATGGGACGAGCTGATTGGATTTACTCAGATCAATTCTGTGAAGAAGTAACTAAAGTTCCCTTTTTTAAAAACCTATTCCCGGAAGTTTTTATTTCTTCAGAACACACATGAAAACGTATACCCTTCTATTCCTGTTTTTCATCCAACTGCCTTTAATTTCGAATGCGCAAAACGAATTCCGGATCGCCTTTGGTTCGTGCAACCGGCAAAACAGGCCGCAGCCGCTCTGGGATAACATCCTGAACGACCAGCCTGATCTGTGGATCTGGCTCGGTGATAATATATATGGCGACAGCCATGACATGACCGTGCTTAAAAACAAATATGAATTGCAGCGAAGCAATCCGGATTATCAGAAAATAATGTCAAATGTACCGATTGTGGGCATTTGGGATGATCACGATTACGGGAAGAACGATGGCGGCAAGGATTTTTCGCAGAAAAGACGATCACAAAAATTACTGCTTGACTTCCTGGGCGAACCGATGGGCACGGCTCGCCGCAAACGGGCCGGCATCTATACGGCTTATCAGTACAAAGCAGGTGATAAAACCATCAAACTTATCTTGCTCGATGGCAGGTTTCATCGCGACAAAGTTCGCAAAAAGAACGGTACCTATGTTCCCAATCCAAAAGGAGACATCCTTGGAGAACAGCAATGGAAATGGCTGGAGGCCCAGCTGAAGAACAGTACGGCCGACGTACACATTATTGCCTCCGGCATCCAGGTTATTGCAGAAGATCACGGCTATGAAAAGTGGGCCAATTTCCCCCGGTCGAGGCAGCGTTTGTTCAACCTGTTAACCAGAACCAAACCAAAGGGGGTTATCTTTTTAAGCGGCGACAGGCATATAGGCGATTTTTCAAAGGTCAGCCTTCCGGGATTGGACTATCCGGTTTACGATATCACGTCAAGCGGACTGACACATTCTTCCACAAACATATCTTCTGAGCCGAACCGCCACCGCTCCGGACTGTTTGTAAATCAGAAACATTATGGGTTGCTCACGCTGAAAGATGAAGGAGAGAAAACGAGCGTTGAAGTATCCCTGAAAGGCGACGAAGAAACGTTCCACACAGAAAGGTACCGCTTCTAGTTAGCGGGATGCCGATCGCAGCATTTTCAGATGATCATATTAGCAGATTTACCAGACCATCACATTAGCGCATTAACACTACCTTTGTGCAATATGAGTTTAAAAGCTAAAAAAGCCAGCGAGTCATTCATTGTGATGAATGAACTCGTTCTGCCGAACGACACCAATACGCTGAACAATCTGATGGGCGGGCGCCTGCTGCATTGGATGGATATCGCGGCAGCGATATCGGCTCAGAAGCATTGCAACCGGATCGTCGTAACTGCTTCCGTTGACAATGTATCCTTCAAGCATCCGATAAAGCTGGGCGACGTGATAACGATCGAAGCAAAAGTCACCCGAGCTTTTCACACGTCTCTGGAGGTAAGGTTGGATGTCTGGGCTGAGAATATCCCTTCCGGAACCAGAGTCAAGTCCAATGAGGCCTACTACACGTTTGTGGCGGTAGACCAGACAGGGCGGACCATTCCCGTTCCTGAGCTCATCGCTGAAAGCGAGGACGAAATAAAGCTGTATGACGGGGCCTTACGCCGCCGCCAGCTGCGTCTGATCTTATCCGGTAAGATGTCGCCAAATGATGCTACCGAGCTGAGAGCATTCTTCATCAAAGACAATGAATAATCGCTATCTTTCAGCATGAGAACAGCACTTTTACTTATCATGATGCTCGCCGGCTTTTCGTTTAACGGGTCCGCGCAGCAAAAAAAGTTCACCGGCATCTTTTCTAACGGATACAAGGGATCGAAGATCAGCTTTATGCTGTCAGCTGATGGCAAACAATTAAAAGACCTGACGTTTGATGGTCACTGGCGCTGCAGTGGCAGTACCGAACAGATCACCGTTGGCCCTGAAAAAAGCTTTCGGGTGGTAAACGGCAAAGTCAAAGGTGTGATCACCGATCCCGAAGACGGCGGCGCATCGGCGTTTAGATTTGAGATCGACGGCGTTGTAAACGGCAAACAGGCGAGCGGAACCTTCCGGATGAGTATAACCGGATTGAGCTGTGACACCTACAAGCTGCAGTGGACAGCTAAAGCGTCCTGATCAGCTTCCGAGCTCTACGATACGATCAAACTCTTCGGCTTTGAGAGCCATTACCGATAACCGGCCTTGTTTCACGAGGCCGATTTCTTTTAAACGTCCATCGGTTTTTATCTGCTCAAGCGTCACGGGCGTCTTAAGGGTTTCAACCGGAGCCAGATCCACTACCACCCAGTTAGGATCTTCCGTGGTTGGATCCTGATAAAACTCTTTGACCACTTTGGCGATCCCTACAACACATTTCCCTTCGTTACTGTGATAGAATAATACCAGGTCGCCTTCCTTCATGGCCTTAAGATTGTTGCGCGCCTGAAAATTCCGCACGCCGTCCCAGAAGGTGCGGCCATCCTCGTTAAACTTCTCCCAGCTGTATTTGAACGGCTCTGATTTAACTAACCAGTGTTGCATGAACGTATGATAAGATGATACGGTTGCAAAGGTGAGCAGAAGTGATGAAAAACGAAAATTAAAGTAGATTTAAAGTGGCTAACCATTCGGATTCAGGTGAGTGCTGTCGTTGTCGTCCTTTTTGAACTCCATTTCATCCATATCCTTTTCGAACTTCCGTTCGTCTTTGATATTGCGTCTCATAAGATAGATAACAAGAGCCAGCAGGATGAGTCCGACGATAATAACCGTTGTCCAGTTAATGTCCATTCTGATCGGTTTACTTATTCAACGCCCTGAAGAATGGAATAGTTTGATGCGGTGCGTTCAGACCGGATAATAAATGTGGTTAAGAAGAAAACTCTTCCTTACGTGAATCTTCTTTCCTTTTGGAATGGTTACCGGCCCGGTGATCCGATGTGTCAGCAACACCTCGTACCAGTCGCGGTCCTCCGAAATGATGATACCCCAAAAAAGGCCTTTTCGATAATGATTGAATAACTGCTCTGAACTAAACTTAAGACGCTCTAAACCCATGATGATACCCCGAACGGTATCCATGTTTACGTGCCGATAAGATGTTTGTTGCAGAAAGAGAATATTTTCAGCCGCGGTCCAGCTCTGGCGGCACCTCGATGAACTCGAGTTTACTGTAAGGGAGTTTCTTTTGCAGGGCAAGCCTTTGTTTGAAAAGTTTGACCCGCAGTGTTTCTTCTGCCGTAGAAAGGTTTTTAGGGATGCCCAGGCTAGCCAGCTGCTCGGCGGTATCGACATTGTAGAATTCCAGCACTTTAAACGGCGTATCGTCGACCTCGTCAACAATAGACTGTTCAGGTTTCCCGATGGATGTCAAAAACCACCGGATCGATTCTTTGATCTCCGCTTCATCATACTGGCCGTAGAAGTCGACCGTTTCAAATATCAGCGTGTCCTCACTGTCGATTGCATAAAACCGGAGTTCGTACCGGCTCTCTGACCAGACATCCAATGCCGAAAAGTGGATGACCCGTACTTTGAGGCCAATAAACTGATCACAGATGTAGTCTACTCCGTTAGCATGCTCCAACACGTATCGTCCAAAATCAAAGTTGCTTTCCATAGGTAGAGGTAGGGTAAAATTTTCTTTTGGAACAAAGCAGAGGTCGGAAGTGGATTCGAACCACTGTGGAAAGTCTTGCAGGACTCTTGCCTTCCTATCAGCCATCCGACCTTGTCAAAAAACTTACACATGAATAACCGGAATGGCATTATTTTGTCTTAAAAAAATGCAAATTGTGAAACTGTGGGAAATATTCTACAGCCTTTTCATATAACGGCCCTGTTTCAGAAGCAAAAACCCGCAGGAAGTTCCCGGCGGGTTTTTCTTTTTCAGGCTTGCGCCTTATAGATAGATGTATTTTTTAAACGTCGGAGGATACCGTTTAGTGTTTCTCAGGAACGTTTTTGCAACAGAACCGGCCTAATCGAGCTCTGATTCTTCCTGAGACCGATCGTCTTTATAGTTGATCCACAGAATTAAAAACCCCAGCAACGACAAACATCCTAATATGATCTGATCCTGCATATCGGCGATAAAAAGTTGAAAAATTAATCGGGCAACACAATTGCCTGGGTTTCGGCAAACGGGTTTCTTTTCGAGATAACCATCTGAGGATAGTTCAATTTCTCCGCATACCATTCGATCGCTGCCCGCACCAGTTCCGGGTTCTCCCCCTGATAGTCTATGGTTTGAAACGTAAGGGGCTTCCCGAAATTATTTCCGTAATAAACCAATTCGCCTGACCGGTCGGATGGCTGATCATCTATGAACGGAATGACTCTGATCCTCAGTCCCCGGTCCCAGAAACAGATGATCTCCTCATTACCGTTTTCCATGATAAAGCAATCAGAAGAGGCATTTTCAATTGAAGGTTTGATCGTCTCTCTGTATCGCTCAAACAATACCTCGCCCATCGCTGCAGCGATCTCCCCTTCTATTTCCGCATCTTCGTCGATCACTGCCCACTCGGAATGTTCCTCATCATATTCCAGATGGAACGGCTCAGATGCATTGAGGTTAACAACAAAGATCCAGGCTAACGGGCTTACCAATTGGACACTAGCCGTATGGCGCCGGCCGTTATGTACAAAACTGATTGTCTGCGACTTCATTTGCTTTATTACGCTAAAGAGATGAATAAGTTATATTCTGCTCGCTTAAAATGAGCTTTTTAACATTTCAATGAATAATTTTGAAAAGAAGTTCTTTCATTAACTCACCGTCTGTCGTGTTTCCGGTCGAATCCAGCCCCTTGGTCTTAAGATCATATTCCCTCAGATAACCGATTATGCGGGCAGTTTTCCAGCGGTCGTAATTTTTCCCGGCAACTTCATAATCCTTCACGAAAAACGGGTTCACACCGAGTTCTTTTGACAGAGCCTGCGGCGACTTATCTTTTGCATAGTGGAACCGAAGCACCTTGGTGAAATAGGTATTCAGCGTTCCCAAAACCATTGGTATCGGGTTGGACTTTGGGTTTGCCGCGAAATAATTGATGATCTGGTTCACCTTTACTGCATCACGCCGCGCTATGGCAGACTGCAGTTCAAAGACGTTGAATTCCTTGCTGATACCGATATTATCCTGAACATCCGCAGAACTGATCTCCGCACCGGACGGAATATTCAGCATCAGCTTATCCAGCTCATTGGCTATCTTGGAAAGGTCATTACCCAGGTACTCGGCCATCAAAGCAGTAGCCTGTGCGTTGATCCGATAGCCGCGTTCCCTTACATAATCTTCGATCCATCCAGGCAGTTTATTGTCATAAACAGATGCAGACTCGAAGACAATGCCCCTTTTCTCTGCAGCCTTGTATGTTTTTTTCCGTTTATCGAACTTCCCGTATTTATAGGCAAAGACAAGGATGGTGGTAGGCGCCGGATTCTCCAGGTAGACCAGCAGCGGGTCGGCAGCCTTTTTATCATCGTCACCCTCTTTTCCCCATTTGAGGTCCTGAGCTTCTTTTACCAGTATCACCTGATGTTCACTCATCATCGGGTACCGCTTTGCGGCATTGATAATGGTGATCACGTCAGTATCTTTTCCATAAAAGACCGTTTGGTTAAAGCCTCTTTCTGCTTCACTTAACACGTTCTTTTCGATATATTCACTGATCCTGTCAATATAATAAGGCTCCTCACCGTGCAGGAGATACACAGGTTTAAATTTACGATTTTTGAGGTCTTTAAGTAACTCGGCGAAACTCATATAACAGTGTGCAAATTACAAATAGAAAAGCGGCTGGAAACAGTTGTTTAAAAATCGTTGCCGGGTGTTATTAAAGTGTTAATTTCGTTGCTCATGAATTTCGACCCTGCTCCCCTGAACTTTCCGCAATACCCATTCAGAATTAAGCAAGAGGCAGGAACAGTATATATTTTTGACGAGATCAGGAAGAAGTTCCTGCTGCTTACGCCCGAGGAATGGGTGCGCCAGCATGTTGTTAAGTTTTTGATCAGCGAAAAATCTTTCCCAAAGGCGCTGATCAAGCTGGAAGGGGGACTGAAACTGCATTCACTTCAGAAGCGAACCGATATTCTGATCTTTAACCATTCAGGTGATAAGCTTGCGTTAGTTGAATGCAAAGCGCCTTCCGTAAAGATCACACAGGCCGTTTTCGATCAGATCGCACGTTACAATATCGTCCATAAAACCGAGTGGCTGATTGTGAGCAATGGTATAGAGCATTACTGTTGCAGGATCGACTTTGGACAACACTCATACTCATTTGTTCCGGAAATACCGGACTTCCGCAGTTTACAGGAAAAAAAGCTTTAAAAAAGAAACCTTTCCGTTCGTTGTTTCGTATTAGTTAAGAAAAACGGAACGACAGATGGCATTTCAAGTTACTATCGCTCGAAATTCACGACCAAATGAAACCAGGCTTTGGTTTATCGCCTCGGCAGTATTATTGTTATTGTTATTGAACACCCTCGGCGTAGCCTTTAAATTTACGACGCAGCTTTTCAGCCTTACCAATGTGGCTTTGTCAATGGTATTCATGATCACATTGTTCAGATTGAACGGACGGAAACCCGACGTGGTATTCCTGAAGATCCAGGAGAACGAGGTCGAATATTTTGATGCTGAGGAAGGGCAGCTGGTTTTGGTACCCAAATCGGAGATCAAAAGTGTGAACACCGGTTTTAACGAGTTGCGCATTTATACCGACCAGCGCATTCATACGATAGACCTCAGCTATGTTCGTGATGAAAAAACCCGCTGGGAGATCAAGGAAGCGGTAAAATCTACCGTGAATCAAAATAGTCAGTGCCGCGTTTTGCCTATTGCAGGATGAACCACCAAACATAAAAGAAAAAGCCATCGACCCGAAGGATCGATGGCTTTTTTTCTGCAGATACCTCAGAGCGCTTTCAGGCTTTCCTCCAGGATGCTGATCTTTGCTTCTGCATCCGCTTTCTTCTTTCGCTCGTTGTCAACGATCTCCGGCTTCGCATTCTGTACAAACCGCTCGTTCGAGAGCTTCGCATTGACGGCTTTCAGGAAACCGTTTAAGTAATCGATCTCTTTAGTGAGACGTTCTTTTTCGGCTTCAGCGTCGATACTTTCTGCCAGGGAAAC
This sequence comes from Sphingobacteriaceae bacterium, assembly GCA_036405495.1. Classification (GTDB taxonomy): domain Bacteria; phylum Bacteroidota; class Bacteroidia; order Sphingobacteriales; family Sphingobacteriaceae; genus DASWTL01. The sequence goes on from DASWXL010000117.1 coordinate 17,828, forward strand.
AAAAAATTCGTCTGTTCCCGCTAAAAAGGCAGACGCTCCGCCTGGTTTATCGGTCACGAAAGTAACTTCACTGATATTGGCCAGTTTAGAGATCACCGGAATATAGGCGCTGTATTCTATAGCTGAATTAACCTTGACCGCCAGCGGCAACTGCTCCTTCGGCGAGATCTGTTTACTGTTCCGGATGTTTCTCACCTCTGAAATAACCTGTTGTACAACTTCAACGTCTTTCAGCAACGTACTGTTAATTGCGGCTGGTACAGGATATGGCGCAACGATGCAGCAATCCATTTCGGTACGGTCGCCAAATAGCTCGTCATGCCACAATTCCTCCGTAAGGAACGGCATAAACGGATGGAGTAACTTCAGGATATCGGCAAAAAAGCCTTTGGTGGCTTCATAAGTTGCA
>DASWXL010000118.1:0-5441 GCA_036405495.1 Sphingobacteriaceae bacterium
AAGGAGGGCTGGCCTGTAGAGCGCGCCGTTCAGCTCGCCGGCGAAGAAGCAACCGTGTTGTTCCATTTCCGCAGGAACGAAGAGGAAACCAGATACTTTCCGACAATAAAATACAAAGGCTTTCGCATCGAATTTATGTTTCGGAATGCGCAGGTGATCTGCAATCAGCCGGCGTGGCTGCTGCTGGACGATATCCTGTATTACTTCGAAAAAGATATTGAAGGCAAAAAGCTGCAACCTTTCCTAAGTAAGCGGTATATCTCCATCCCTAAGTCGTCGGAAAAAACATATTTCGAAAAATTCGTGGCTCCGCTGATCGAAAAGCACCACGTTTATGCGGAAGGATTTACCATAAAGACAGAACGGTTCGATGCCGTTCCGATCCTTAAAGTGCTGTACGTTCAGGGCGGCACCTCACAGCTCCAGCTTCATTTTAAGTATGGAGACTATGCATTTCCGGCTGGCAGCGAGCGCCAGGTAACGGTTAAGATGGAAAAACTTGATGACGACTATATTTTCCATCGGGTGAAGCGATCACTGCAATGGGAAAAGGGGAAGCTGGACGAGCTTACAGCCATGGGACTGAAAACCGCAGGTGCCCTGTTCATAAATCTGGAGGTTGACCAGTCGGTGGACGACCCGGAAACCGATCAGTCGTTCACCGTGATCGAATGGCTTAATGACCACCATGAAGAACTGAAAGCAAAAGGGTTCAGGTTTGAACAGCCGGAAGGACAGAAGCGATTCGTATTTGGAAACAGCAAGGTCGACCTGGAGTTCAGGGAAAACAATGACTGGTTCGATATTTATGCGATGGTATATTTTGGCCCGTATCAGATCCCGTTCATTGAACTGAAGCACCATATCCTGCATCGCATCCGCGAATTCACATTACCTTCCGGCGAGATCGCCGTGATCCCCGAAAAATGGTTCTCGCAATATGGCAACCTGCTCCATTTCACTGACGGACGGTCGGAGCTGAAGCTGAAAAAACATCACCTGGGATTAATAAACGATTTCGCCAACAGCGAACTGGCTACCATTACGATGGACCGTAAACTGCAAAAGTTGGCCGACTTTACCGAGATCGAAGATGTAAGCACACCCCTGAACTTTAATGGCACCCTGCGTTCTTATCAAAAGGCAGGCTATAACTGGTTCCACTTCCTGCGAAAGTTCAACTTCGGCGGCTGCCTTGCTGACGACATGGGACTGGGAAAGACGGTGCAAACGCTTGCCCTCCTCCAAAAGATCAAGGAAGAGCACAACGGCGCTCCGGCTACGTCTCTGATCATTATGCCAACGTCGCTCATCTATAACTGGTTGAATGAAGCGGGGAAATTCGCGCCTGAGCTGAAGATCCTGGTACATACCGGCAGCTTCCGGAATAAGGATGTTGAGCAGTTCACCGGATATGACCTGATCCTGACCACTTACGGAATTACCCGCGTGGATGCAGACCTTATGAAACAGGTGTACTTCCATTACATCATTCTCGATGAAAGCCAGAATATCAAGAATGCTGCATCGAAAGCTTTTAAGGCGGTGAAGACCCTTAAGTCTAAGCATAAACTCATCCTCAGCGGCACGCCGGTAGAGAATTCTGTCAACGACCTGTGGACGCAAATGTCATTCATCAATCCGGGATTACTGGGCAACCAGACGTTTTTCCAAACGGATTTTGTTACCCCGATAGAGAAAAAACGGGATGATGAGAAAGCACGAAAACTTCAGGCGCTGATCAAGCCGTTCGTATTACGGCGGACCAAAAGCCAGGTGGCCACCGAACTGCCCCCTAAATCAGAACATATCTTCTATTGCCAGATGAGTGAAGATCAGGCGCAGTACTATGAAAAGATCAAATCGGAATACCGCAACGAGCTGCTAAAAGGACTGGAAGCCGGTACGCTGCGCTCGTCGAACGTTCAGATCCTTCAGGGCCTGACCACATTAAGGCAAATTGCAAACCACCCGGAAATGGTCGACCGCGAGTATGAAGGCGACTCGGGTAAATTTGAAAGCGTCATTGCAACGCTTGAAAACGTCCTCTCGCTTGGCCACAAAGTGCTGGTTTTCTCGCAGTTTGTTAAACACCTGGACATCTTCCGTGATCATTTTGAAAAAGAGGGAACGAGATATGCCTATCTGGACGGAGGAACCAAAAACCGAGGTGAGGTAGTGAAAGACTTCCAGGAAAATGAGGACATCCGGCTGTTCCTCATCTCGATAAAGGCGGGTGGCGTCGGACTGAACCTGACGGAAGCCGATTACGTTTTCATCCTTGACCCCTGGTGGAACCCTGCTGTTGAACAACAGGCCATTGACCGAACCCACCGTATCGGCCAGAAGAAGAACGTATTCATCTACAAATTCATTACTAAGGACAGCGTAGAAGAGAAGATCCTGGCGTTGCAGAACCGGAAAAGGGCTGTGGCGGAATCGCTGATCACCACGGAGGAAAGCTTTGTAAAATCATTGACAGAGGCGGATATCAGGGAGATATTGGCGTAGACAAGTAAAAAATCAAAAGTAAAAAAGGGAATGCGGAAAGCTGAAACCTGATCACTGAAAGCTGAAACCTAATCTCTTTGCAAAATCGCCAGATACTCTTCCCGTGAAATAAACTCTGCTCCGAGGCTCTCAAGATGTGCCGTATGAAACTGGCAATCGATCATTTCAAACCGCTTGCCGGTGCATAACCAGATCAGCGCTGCCTTCGAGGCATTGCTCATGCGGCTGAACATGCTTTCACCGCAGAATACCTTTCCAACCGCCACCCCATATAATCCGCCAACCAGTGCATTTCCGCTCCAAACCTCTACTGAGTGGGCAAAGCCAAGCTTATGCAAGCGGACGTAGGCTTGTTGCATATCATCGGTGATCCAGGTGCCGTTCTGATCCGCCCGTTCGGATGTGGCGCAGGCCCCGATCACCTCTTCAAACGCTTCGTTGAAGGTAATGGTGAAAATGCCTTTTCTGAGCACCTGCCGCATACTTTTTGATACTCTGATCCTTTCCGGGAAGATCACGAAACGCTCATGCGGTGAATACCAGAGGATTGGCGTTTCATCCGAATACCAGGGGAAAATACCCCAGTGGTAGGCGAGCATCAGCCGCTCGGAGGACAGATCGCCGCCTACGGCTAACAGTCCGTCCTGTTCGGCGTTCGCCGGTGACGGGAACCAGATATCTTCGTCATCAAGCTGATAGATCACGGCCTAAATTTATCACAATTAAACTATTCAGCGGCGTTGCCGTCTTATGTGAAATCTTTCGTATGGACCTGACCAGACAACGACTTAAACATCTTCATTCCAGAGCGGGTTTTGGCATCCGCCATGACGAACTCAGTATAAAGAAGAATTATACGATAAAAAAAGCCGTTGACGAACTCATCAGCCGGTCGGCGACCATCACCCCGCTGCACATCACAATTAACGCCCGCCCTCAAAAAGGATATCAGAAACTTACCGGAGAAGAGAAAAAATTACTGCTCCGCGAAGCGCGGGAAAGCGTGCGCAACCTTAATACAAGCTGGTTGATTAAGCTGGCTTCTTCCGATGAGCAGCTCCGGGAGAAAATGACCTTGTTCTGGCATGGACATTTTGCATGCCGCAGCACTAATCCGCTCTATTTGCAGCAGTTGAATAATATTCACAGGGAACACGCTCTCGGGAATTTCCGTACTATGGTGCTTGAAGTGGCTAAGGCCCCGGCGATGCTGCAGTTCTTAAACAACCAGCAAAACCGCAAAGATCATCCCAACGAGAACTTCGCCCGTGAACTGATGGAGCTCTTCACGTTAGGGCATGGAAACTATACAGAGAACGATATTAAAGAGGCTGCCCGGGCATTTACCGGATGGGCGTATAACCGGTCGGGAGAATTTCAGTTCAGAAAGCTCATCCATGACAACGGATCAAAAACTGTTTTTGGCAAAACCGGCAACTGGGGCGGCGACGAGATCATTGACATAATCCTCTCAAAACCTGAAGCAGCGACCTTTATTGCAGGTAAAATCTACAACTTCTTCGTGAGCGATACGCCCGACGAAAACCGGATCGGCGATCTTGGCCGCTTTTTTTTCGAAAAGAACTATGATATAGCCGCGCTTATGCGTAAGATCTTCATGTCCGACTGGTTCTATGACGCTTCGAATGCAGGCAATAAGATCAAGAGTCCTGTAGAATTGCTTGCCGGCTTAACACGTCAGTTTTATATCACTTATCAGAACCCGCGGATCTTGCTTCAATTCCAGCAAGCCCTCGGGCAAACGTTGTTTTTCCCGCCAAACGTAGCCGGATGGGCCGGCGGAAGGAGTTGGATCGACAGTTCATCGCTGATGCTGCGACTGAAGATCCCGTCGCTGATCCTGAACGGCGGAGTGATCGAATTTGACGGTAAAGCCGATCCCGAAGACGAAGCTGCCATTGCCATGAGCCGTATTAAGCGTAATACAGTTTCGCGCCGGGTGCAGGCCACGGCCGACTGGCTAAAGTTCTCGGGCTCCTTTTCGTCTAAAAACAAGCCTGAAGATGTCGCAGCATTTTTATTGCAGCCACTGCTTACTGAAGCCGTGAGAAATACTGTCAAAACAAATACGGATATCAAAAACACCGCAATCAAAGTGGTGAGTATGCCGGAGTATCAATTAGGATAAAGCCATGAAAAGAAGAGACTTCTTAAAGAACACCGCCCTGGCTTCGGGCGCGCTGATGATCCCGTCGTTCCTTAAACCTTTTGAGGCCCTGGCAGCGAATCAGTTATCCGGACATAAAAACCTCGTTATCATCCAGCTTTCGGGTGGCAACGATGGCCTGAACACGGTCGTTCCCTACGGGATAGACGAATACTATCGTAAAAGGCAGACCATCGCAATAACCCCAGATTCACTCATCAAATTAAACGAGGTACAAGGCTTAAACCCTGCTATGGCGTCGTTGCGAGAGATCTACGACGAAGGGTGGATGAGTATTATCAACAGTGTAGGCTATCCGAATCCAGACCGCTCGCATTTCCGTTCGATGGACATCTGGCATACCGCCAGTGACGCGGACCAGTTTCTTTCCACCGGATGGATCGGCCGATATCTGGATTCAAATTGCGAAGCATGCAGGCGTCCCTACACAGCTGTTGAAGTGGATGATACGCTCTCATTAGCGTTAAAGGGGCAGTCGAAAAAAGGTATAGCCGTAAAAGATCCGGCCCGGCTTTTCCGGAACACCCGTGAGCCCTTCTTTAAAGATGTTCTGAAAAAGCATGATCAAAACCTCCACGAGGATAATCTGGGATATCTGTACAAAACGATGATCGAAACCTATTCATCAGCGGATTATATTCAGAGCAAATCAAAAACATACCAGACAAGCTCTTCATACCCGGATACACCATTTGCCAGCCAGCTGAAAACCGTATCTGAATTTATTAATTCAGGACTCAAT